>NZ_JAUBRK010000040.1:51087-51262 GCF_036701825.1 Microcoleus sp. MOSTC5
GCCTGTAGAGTTAGCTGTTAAATTGCCGATCGCACTTGCAGCACCAACTGCACCATTAAATGTCACATTACCGCTAACCGCCTTCGCCGTCAAATCACTGGTGCCCCCTACAGTATTATTGAAAGTAATGTCGCTGCCGGAGAGAATCGGATTGTTGGCAATTGTCACAGCATCT
>NZ_JAUBRK010000040.1:51362-75334 GCF_036701825.1 Microcoleus sp. MOSTC5
CCGTAGGTTTGACTGCCGATTGTCTTGACATCGCCATTGAGTGTAGTTGTGCCGCCAGCATCTGTCGTCAAACTTGCTGCATTAACTGTTTGATTAAATGCAGTTGTTCCTGTAGAGTTAGCTGTTAAATTGCCGATCGCCTTTGAACTCCCAACTGCACCATTGAATGTAACATCACCAGTAGTCCCATCCACAGTCAAATCGCTGCCGATGTTATTGGAGTTAACAGTATTGTTGAAAGTAATGCCGTTGCCTGTGAGAGTCGGATTTTTGGCAATTGTCACAGCATCTCCGTAGGTTTGACTGCCGATTGTCTTGACATCGCCATTGAGTGTAGTTGTGCCGCCAGCATCTGTCGTCAAACTTGCGGCATTGACTGTTTGATTAAATGCAGTTGTGCCTGTAGAGTTAGCGGTAATATTTCCTAATGCTGTGGTATTGCCAACTGCACCATTAAATGTAACATTACCGCTCGCTGCGTTCGCAGTCAAATCGCTGGTGCCGTCCACAGTATTATTGAAAGTAACGTCGCTACCTGTGAGAATCGGATTCTTGGTAATTGTGACAGCATCTCCATAAGTTTGACTGCCGGTGGTAGTGACATTGCCATTTAGTTCAGTTTTGCCGCCAGCATTGGTGGTGAAACTGGTAGCCGTGACAGCATTAAATGTAGCTGTACCAGCACTATTGACGGTGATATTTCCTAATGGTGTGGTGTTGCCTATTGCCGATTTAACTGAAAAGTTTACTGTACCTGTTTCTAAAGTGAGATTGCCGCTGCCATCAATGTTATTGTTAAACAGAATATTGCCACCTGCTGAATTGCCATTGCTGACTAAGACACTATCTCCAACTAAGGTATTGCCGTTAATTGTGATATCTTGAGATTGGGTGGTAATATTGCCATTTAAGTTATTAGTTGTAGCATTGAGAGTAATTGAAGCATTATCAGTTCCCGAAATCGATTGATTCGGATTGACAAAAATAGTGCCTTGAGTATTGAAACTCACAGGATCTGGAAAAGATACTGGCAAATTCTCTACAGTGATATTGCCTGTAGTAGTGTTCCCTCCGAAAACAATGGCACTAAAGCCATTACGCAATGAGGATAAAAACGGTGCTCCTACATCGATCGCCTGTGGATCGTCACCAAGTCCAGCCTGGAAGCGGATTCCTACATTCGGCGAAAACGGCACAATTGAAAAAGTGCCTTTACCCTGCGCGGAACCTGCTCCCGAAAAGCCAATCTCATTGCCGCTAATGCTAATATTTCCTGTACCGGGCAATCCATTACCATCAATGCTATTTATCCCAACTTGATTGGGAGTTGCGATCGCGATATCTCCACCGGCACCGGAACTAGAACTAGAATTAATTACTCCTGAGTATGCAAAAATGTTGCCTGTTTTGCCGGTTAGTGTGATGTTTCCGCCATTGCCAGCAGTGGAACTAGAGTTAAGATTACTAGCATTAATATTGTTGGCATTTAGTGTAATTTGCCCACCATTTCCGGTACTGGATGTGGTATCAATTGCCCCTGCACTCGTATCAATATTGCCATTGTTGCTGGTAAGGGCGATCGCACGTCCGGAATTCGTAATATCGCCCGTGGAAATATCGCCAGTTGTGGTGATACTTATAGCGCCTGTGCTGGTAATATTGGCATTTGCATCTACTGCAAGTGCAGCCAAGGGATTAGTGCCACCTACAGGCCCATTAAAATTTACAGTGCCAGTAGTAATGTTTAATTGATTGTTGCCGTAAATAGTGCCATCAACAGTCCCGCCAAAGGTAATATATCCACTTTTCGCGGTTCCTGAAGTTGTGATGTTTGTAATGGATTGAGTGAGGATGACTTTTGTTGGGAAACTGATACTGTTACCACTTCCAGTTTGAGCAGAGGCATTAATATTACCACCGAGGGTAATATTGCTCGTACTCGGATTAAAAGTAATTGTTCCTGCTGTACTGCTGCTAGCAGTTGAATTTGTACTGGAATTAATCCCACCTGTTATAATGCCACCTGGAGCCGTTAGGGAAATTGCTCCTCCATTTCCTGACTGAGAAGAGGAATCTAATAATTTGCCAGTGGTGTCAATCGCGCCTATTCCTCCAGTAGAGAGGGTGATATTCCCTCCCGTACCTGCGCCTGATGAAGCGGAATTTAGACTAGCACTAATGCTACCACCAGTAGTTGAGACGGCGATCGCGCCTCCATTTCCTGACTGAGAAGCGGAATTTAGATCGGCAGTAATGTTACCACTAGCAGTGGAAAGTGCGATCGCCCCCCCATTTCCTGACTGAGAAGAGGAATTCAGAAAGCCATTAGAGGTGTCAATCGCGCCTGTTCCTCCGGTGACAGAGAAGGTGATCTTTCCTGCCGTACCTGCACCAGAGGAAAGGGAACCCACAACACCAGTAGTAATGTTACCACCAGCAGTCGAAAGTGCGATCTCACCCCCATTTCCTGATTGGGAAGTGGAATAGAGAGTTCCAGCAGTCGTGTCGATCGCGCCTGTTCCTCCGGTGACAGAGAGGGTGATTTTTCCTCCTGGACCTTGACCATCGGAATTCATAAAACCAGTAGTAATCTTACCACCAGCAGTCGAAAGTGCGATCGCGCCCCCAGTTCCTAATGATGAAGAGGCCTCCACAACTCCAGCAGTCGTGTCGATCGCACCTGTTCCCGCAGTAACAGAAAGGGTGATGTCCCCTCCCGTACCTGCTGCATTAGAATTGGAAAGAAAGTCGCCAGTATTAATGTTACCACCAGCCGTTGAAAGGGCGATCGCTCCTCCATTTCCTCCTGAAGTGGATTGGGAATTAATTTTTCCCAAAGAGGTGTTGATATCTTTGGTACTGGTGAGGGTAATACTGCCGCCGTTAGCAGTAAGGTTGGCATTGACTGATATTGCATTACTAGCATTTAACGCGATCGCACCATTGCCCTGATTAGCAATAGGTTGATTAACAATAATATTATTATTCGCTTGCAGCGTCAGGGAATTACTATTATTCCAAGCAACGGGAGCACTTACTGTAATGTCGCCTAAACTGGCAAAACCCGATGCAGTGGAAATAGTGACATTGCTTAAACCCAGTTGCGTTTGCAGCGTCCCGTTATTGATTGTAGAAGTAGCACCCGAGGGCGTAAATACTCCCCCTGCTGAAAAACTGTCGCCTGCAGTATCCGCGCCGGTGCTAATAGTGATATCAGTAGGATCTAATAATAAAGTGCCAGCAATCCCAAAGGTCGATCGCAAATCCACCAATCCTTGAAAATCCAGCGATTGCTTTCCCGACACTTCCACAAAGCCGCCATTCCCAGAAAACAAGCCACCTCTGGCCGTAATATTGCCGTTAAAACGAGTAGTTTCATCAGCCCAAACTATAACTCGCCCGCCATTCCCATTACTAACAGCATCAGCATTAATTGTCGAGTCGCTGCTAACAAAAGTCCGCAAAGCATTGGGCACCGTACCCAAACCCTGATAATCTCCGCCAATCAGTACATTACCGCCGCCGTTAATCCCAGAAGCATCGATCTTGCCCGCAATAACTCCTACTTTGTCGCCTAAAATATTTACAGTACCGCCAGTGTTGCCAGAGACGTTGAGAGTGCCGGATGCGATCGCCGTTCCCGCAGTTATCGGCACAGCAACATTCCCCGTCAACACAACTTCGCCATTGGGATTTACCGTCAAACCCGTTGCCTGTGCCACACCTTTTCCAGTCAGCAACTCCGGCAAAGATAACACTGGCTGCGTCCAATTGTTCGGCAGCGAGCTTTGAGTTGCTGTCGGCTGAATATCCAAACTCAATAAATTTCCAGCTTGAGTGATACGCACCAAATTGTTACCCGGTACGGCGCTGATGAGAATATTGCCGCTAGGCGCACTTAGCTGACCACTATTGACAACCGTACCTCCGACCAAAGTTAGACTTTGACCTGGTGTCACCGTCAAATTGCCTGCATTAACAATGCTTCCCCCTTGCAAAGTTGTAAACGCAAAACTGTTCGGCGTCCCGATGAAACTTGCCCAATTGTTATTGCCGATCGCACTAAACCACTGATTGTTCCCAAAACCAATCCCTGTCGCCGTAGTAGCATTAAAAGATCCAGGCACGTTCAGACTGGCATTCGGCCCGAAAATCATGCCGGCAGGATTCATCAAAAATAAATTGGAATTGCCGCCCGTAACTTGAATTAAGCCATTTATTAAAGAAGGATTACCCCCAGTAATCCGCCCCAAAATATTTTGAATACTGGGATTTGTCAGAAAGTTAGCCGTTTGACCTTCGTTGAGGCTAAACTGAGTAAAACTGTGAAAAAGATTAGCCCGATCTCCGCTGAAGGACCCCCCGGAAATGTCGTAGCGGTTGCCGCTAGGAGTAACAACTGTGTTAGTGCCGTCTGGTGCGGGGGTAATGGGTTGCGCGTTTGCCGAACCGGCCGCTGCACTCAGCCAGCCAACAATGAATAACCATCCGAGCAAATGTAGTCTGTTGGCTGTCATTGTGTTTAAAAATTGTGCTTAAAGTGCGATCGTATTTATCTATCCTATTTTTACTTCTACAAACTCCTCATGTCAATAGAATAGCTCTGTTTTTTATTACTGAATAATTTGGAGGTAAATCTGAAGTAAATGTATGAGTTGATAAGTAGGTAAAGGCAAAAAATTATAGTATCTTTTAGGGGGGAAAGCGTGAGGCTCGCGAGATACCAGCGAGTAAAGAAAGGTTGTCACCCGCCCTCCCCATGTAATGTTTATTTGTAACCACCTACTTAGGGGTTTTCAGTTACGTGAAGTACAGATATCGGGTTGCGACACGGTAATGCTGTGTACGTAATGTATTCAGGCGCGGGGCGAGCAATGAAACTTGGTTTCTTGTTTCCACTTTCACTGCTTCCATGAAGCAATTACCTTAAGAAACCGGGTTTATGCGTCCGGTAATTTTGGCGAAATCTGAGGCGGAACGCGAGGGTTAGGGGTTTAAAAAACTGGGAATATTAGTCAAAATTACGTAAGTATCGATCGCCTGTTCTCCCGCTTGCTTCCAGTGGCAAAAAACTCGCTCAAATCTCTACTTGCGCCCGCTGCAATGTTATGCTCCTCAAAGCGAGCAGCTTGCAGCCCGCTTTGAGGAGCATAAGACCGAACAGCCGAATTCCTCTCAGAAACTTTATAAGTTTTAGACGATCTTTACCAAAACTTTACAAAGCAGGAGTAAAATTTTTATGTATTTTTGATGAAAGCCAATATAGGCACGTCTTGCACTCTACTTTAGACGGTTACCGGAACGAAGTAAATGTAGTAGGTTGGAAGTCGGGGCAGGATGAAAATCTTGCTGTTACAGATTAAACTATGGCAATCTGGTGTCAGTGAAAACTCTTAGAAGAAGCACTCATTTATTCCTAAACACATTTAAGTGATACTGGTCGGTATGATTCACTGGTGTGGAGTCTCTTCTGTAGGTTTGACGATCGTCCTAAATATCGCAGGCTCGCGATCGTCTATTCGCATCACGGCAACATGGGATTTCCCGTTTTACTATCTAACAATACTGGAGGAATCAGGGTTATGACTACCTTAACGCTAGTCAAAAAAACATCTTTTACAGTCGCCAGCTTGGCAACCACAATCTTGCTCAGCATCTGCACGCCCGTCCGAGCTTTCATGTTTGGCACAAGCGGCATCCAGTTCGATCGAGATACCAATATAAACTTTACCTTCGACCAATCTCACGGCGGTTACCAGTCGAGCTTGTGGGTAGCCCAAGCTGACTCAGGAAACACTGGCTACAGCAACATCGCCAGACTGTTTTACGAGACTCAACCCTCAGATAACGGCGGCGCCAATGACTGGCAGGGAACCTTCGGCAACGCAGTCACCTCCGACAACGGCTCCAGCACTCAAACCTTCACATTTTTGCAGGATCAAATTTATGCCCTGCTGCTGTGGAGCGACAGCGGCACGGGCCAACCATTCGAGCAGTACGTCTCGTCGAGCACCTTCATGAACAGCCCCAACTGGTGGGCCGCCACCAGCCAGTTCCAGAGAAATGACTGTCTGGTGGCGGGCTGTCAGCAAGCCGTATTGGGCGACTTTAATCTCGACTACAACTCCACCGACTCATTTACCAACATCAACGGCGGTAATGGCCCTGGGCAATATTCATCGCTCACAATGGCGCAACTGGCTCAGGGCATAAAAATCTCCTTCGACGATGCCGGAGGAAACGACGCTGATTTCCAAGACTTCACCGTGTTGACTGAGTTAGCCCCCGAAACAATGACCCAACAGGCTCAGCGCAGAAAAATCTCCTTCGACGATGCCAAAAAAGGAAACGACGCTGATTTCCAAGACTTCAGCGTGTCGGCGGAGTTAGCCCCCGAACCAGTCACAGTGTTCGGGACTGTGCTGGGGATCGGGGCTTTGGCTGCAGCTCGCAGGAAAAACAAGCGAGGGCAGCAACCAGAAAAATGACTCTTAATCAGCCCCATTCAAATCTAAATAGTGCGTCTGTTCAGTGGTACTCTGAGGAATAGCATTTCTAAATGTTAAGAGTTTTTCCAATATCGGAAAAATAGCATCCTAACAAAGGCACTATTCATGGTATCCACCGCAACAAAAACGAACGTAGGCTACATCACCCAAATCATTGGGCCGGTTGTAGACGTAAAATTCCCAGGCGGCAAACTGCCCCAAATCTATAACGCTCTCACAATTTCCGGCAAAAACGAAGCAGGTCAAGACGTTTCCGTTACCTGCGAAGTTCAGCAACTGCTCGGAGACACCCAAGTGCGTGCAGTTTCCATGAGTACCACCGACGGCTTGGTGCGCGGGATGGAAGTAGTAGATACCGGGGAATCGATCCAAGTTCCTGTCGGAATCCCAACTCTCGGCCGGATTTTTAACGTCATCGGCGAACCCGTAGACAACCTCGGCCCGGTCAACACTTCCGAAAGTATGCCCATCCACCGCAACCCTCCGGCTTTCACCGAACTGGAAACCAAGCCTTCGGTGTTTGAAACGGGGATCAAGGTGATCGACCTCCTGGCACCCTACCGCCGCGGCGGCAAAATCGGTTTGTTCGGCGGCGCAGGTGTCGGCAAAACCGTGATTATGATGGAACTCGTGAACAACATCGCCAAGGCTCACGGCGGCGTGTCCGTGTTCGGTGGTGTGGGCGAGCGCACCCGCGAAGGTAATGACCTCTACAAAGAAATGATCGAGTCGGGGGTTATTAACGAAGAAGACCGCAGCAAGTCAAAAATTGCCTTGGTTTACGGTCAAATGAACGAGCCGCCTGGTGCTCGGATGCGCGTGGGCCTGTCGGCTCTGGCGATGGCCGAATACTTCCGCGATGTCAGCAAGCAAGACGTGCTGCTGTTCATTGACAATATCTTCCGGTTCGTGCAAGCGGGTTCTGAGGTATCGGCTCTGTTGGGTCGGATGCCTTCGGCTGTGGGATATCAGCCGACTCTCGGTACGGATATGGGCGACTTGCAAGAACGGATTACTTCGACTACCGAAGGTTCGATTACTTCGGTTCAAGCTGTGTACGTACCTGCGGATGACTTGACTGACCCCGCACCGGCTACGACTTTTGCTCACTTGGACGCTACAACTGTGTTGTCTCGCGGTTTGGCTTCCAAGGGTATTTATCCGGCTGTTGACCCGCTGGATTCTACGTCTACGATGTTGCAAGTTAGCGTTGTCGGCGAAGAGCACTATGGTGTTGCTCGTCAGGTGCAGTCTACTCTGCAACGCTATAAGGAATTGCAAGACATTATTGCAATTTTGGGCTTGGACGAGCTGTCGGAAGATGACCGCTTGACCGTTTCTCGCGCTCGCAAAATTGAACGTTTCTTGTCTCAACCGTTCTTTGTGGCCGAAGTGTTCACCGGTTCCCCCGGCAAATACGTCAAGCTGGCAGACACCATTAAGGGCTTCCAGATGATTTTGGCTGGCGAACTTGACGAATTACCGGAACAAGCTTTCTATTTGGTGGGCGATATCAACGAGGCGATCGCCAAAGCTGAAAAAATGAAAGCTGACGCCAAGTAATTTTAGTCATTAGTCAGTAGTCAGTAGTCATTAGTCAGTAGTTATTAGTTATTTGTTATTAGTTATGGGTTATTGGTAACAACTGGCAACTGATAACTGACAACTGACAACTGACAACTGACAACTGACAACTGATAACTGACAACTGACAACTGACAACTGACAACTGACAATTTATGACATTAACTGTGCGCGTAGTTGCCCCAGACAAAACTGTTTGGGATTCTAATGCTGAAGAAGTAATTCTGCCGAGCACCACAGGCCAATTGGGTATTTTAAGCGGTCACGCTCCAATGTTGACAGCTTTGGATACCGGAGTGATGCGCGTCCGTCCCGGCAAGGAATGGGTGTCTATTGCTCTGATGGGCGGCTTTGCAGAAATCCAAGAAAACAAAGTTACTATTCTTGTCAACGGCGCTGAAAAAGGCGAAACCATTGATAAAGAAGCTGCTCGTACTGCTTACACCGAAGCAGAAGCTCGTTTGGAAAAGGCTACTAGCGGCACTTTGCAAGAGCAAATTCAAGCCAAGCAAGCTATCAAACGCGCGAGAGCTCGTTTCCAAGCTGCCGGCGGCACGCTCTAGCTCTAAGGGTAGGAACACGGCTGGCTTTTGTAGGGACACAACAATGTTGTGTCCCTGCTGTTTTCTTCGCGTTGTATCCCTACTGTTTTGCTAAACTCCCGCCTCAGACAAGAGAGATTGCATTGTTTCCCAAGATAACCCCTGCTGAAGATAGCGGGGGTTATTTGGATTGTAGGGGCTCTCCAGCCGATCGACACTGACAATTTTTGCTTCCTCCGGCAAAACAGGAACCTCAGGATCGAAAGCGGTCGATCGCGTCAAAGAGCTAGAAAAGCCTTTAAAAATAGCAATTTCATCGAATTCGCCGTCAATTTCGGCCTTGACGATTAAAACTTCGTGCGATCGTTTTACCGTGTATTGTTCCAAGCGGCGAGCAATAGAGTCAGCCATAGCAAATCTCACTTTCCTGAAATCTGCTATAATATAGCTTAATTTTGCGGCTGATTTCAGGAACAGCGAGCCAAGATTTTATTCTTAATTCAACCGTTTTTTATAGCAGGAAGTAAGCGTACATAATATAATTGCTATAAAAAAATAAACTATTTGAATCAGGGAAAACCTACTTGTCCGATATTTGATGAGCCATAGAAAGACTAGGTTTTAATTATCGTTGTTCCGTAAAATTTGGATTAAACAGCGTTTTGCTTGGGATATACGCTGCTTGCTATTTATGGTAGTTTTTTGCTGGAGATCAGCTCTGGTAAGTTGTAACTCAAAGCTAATAAATAACTGTTTACGGGGCGGGAATTCTAGTTAGTGACTCCATTTTAGAGCGTTTGGGCGATCGAGAAAAATATATGTGCCGATTTGTCGATCGAGTCACAGTAAAAGGCAAAAAATCTGCCGTGTCGGTGTTTGAAATTTATGATGCAGACACAGAACAAAACATTGAATTAAAACAGAAAACTGCTACTGAATTTCAAATGGGTCTGGAGTTTTATTTATAGCTAAAATTTAGTAAAAGGCAAAAAATATTCAAGAATATTTGCGAAACAAATCCTCAAGATAAGTTAGCAGCAATTTACTGTCAGCGCTCTCTGAAGAATCGAATGTATGGAGTGGCAGAAGGATGGTCGGGGATAGAAGCTTTGGATGAAAAGTAGGGATACGGCAAGGCCGTGTCCGGCGCGGGGAGTAGGACAGGGCATTCCCGTGTCCCTACGGTTCGCTTTGACTTTTAATAATTGGTATAAAATGGAGGATTATAGAAACGATATCAGATTTTCCTTCCGTAAGTTTTGTTTAATTACAAAATGGTTTAGAATACTTACCAGCGGTAAATCGTCGCTCCGAGTATTAATATCGTTTCCGGTTGCATCGGAATAATAAAATCTGGTCAACATTTAACACTCAACCATTCAGTTTTTCGACCCCTCCTTCTACAGTCAACAGTCAACAGTCAAAAGCAAACAATCATTCCGGTTGCACCGGAATTGATATAACTGTATCTTTATAACTCAAAATTAATGTTATGTCCACTCTTTCTCTCAAGCACTTAGTGGCAAAACTTTCAGGAAAAGCGACGCTGCAAACTGTACTCATAGTTCCCTTTGTCTTGCAAGTATTTGCAGCGGTCGGTATTGTGGGATACTTATCATTTAGGAACTCTCAAAGAGCGGTAAATGACCTTGCGGATCAGTTGATGGGGGAGGTAAGCAATCGCATCGAGCAAAATTTGAGAACTTATCTGCAAACTCCGCACCAAATCAATCAAAGCAAGCTGGATGCGGTGAAACTGGGTTTTGTGAACATGAAAGACTTGTCAGCTTGGGAAAAATATCTGTGGCGGCAAGTGCAATTATATCCTTATATCAATTTTACATCGATCGCTAATCAAGATGGAGAATATCGCACTGGCGAAAAGATGTCTAATGGCACTTTATTGATTAACGCATCGGGCCCGTCTACAAAATTTGGTTTTTATTCTTACAATACTAATGATACGGGCGATCGCACTACAGTAGCCGCCTCCGTTAAAAACTTCGACATCCGGCAGCACCCTTCCTACGCCTATGCGGCTCTAGCAATCAAACCAACTTGGAGTTCAGTTTATATATCCTTCCTAGAACCCACATTGATTCTCAGCGCGCTGCAACCAGTTTACAACAGCCAGAAACAGCTAGAAGGAGTATTAATTGCTGCTTTGCGTCTCGACAGTATCGGTCAATTTTTAACCAGCCTCAAAATAGGCAAATCAGGTCAAACTTTTATTATCGAAAGAAACGGCACGCTGCTGGCAACTTCCACACCCGAAAAACCTTTCCGCACCCAAAACGGTAAAAAAGAACTGTTTAAAGTGACAGAAAGCAGCGATACAGTAACGCAAACTACAGCTAAATATTTAGAAAGTCACTTTCAAAACTTGCAGCAAATTACCAAATCGCAGCAACTCAGTTTTGAGATAAACGGGAAGCAGCAATTTTTAAAAGTCCTGCCCTTCCAAGACGACAAGGGTTTAGATTTGTTGATTGTCGTTGTCGTTCCCGAAGCCGACTTTATGGAACAAATTCATGCGGGCAACCGAACTACAGTGTTACTATGTCTGGCAGCTTTGGGCATGGCAAGTGTGTTAGGAATTCTCACTTCTCGCTGGATTATCAAACCTCTTATAAAATTAAAAAATGCAGCAATAGCTTTATCTGAAGGACAATTTGACCAAACTGTCAAGCTCGATCGCTCCGATGAGTTGGGTGTACTTGCCGCTGCTTTTAACAGCATGGCAGCACAACTGCAAGAATCTTTTACTGCCTTAGAAACTAAAAATACCGAATTGCAGCGACTCGACCAACTAAAAGACGAATTCTTAGCCAATACTTCTCACGAACTCCGCACTCCCCTCAACGGCATTATTGGGATTGCAGAATCTTTAATAGACGGTGCTACCGGACAACTACCAGAATCAACAATTTTTAACTTAGTTTTGATTTCATCGTCTGGAAAAAGATTGTCTTCTTTAATTAACGATATTCTGGACTTTTCTCAGCTCAAACACAAAACTATAGAGCTCCAAATTAAGTCCGTTGGTATCCGAGAAATAGTCTCTGTAATCCTCACCTTATCTCAGCCATTAGTAGGCAAAAAAAACTTGCAGTTGATTAACTCAGTCGCTCCTGAATTGCCGCCAATAGCAGCCGACGAGAATCGCTTAGAGCAAATACTTTACAACTTAATCGGCAATGCGATTAAATTTACCGAAAGCGGTACCGTTGAAATTTCAGCAGCATTGGTAACGGGCAACGAACAATCACCGCCTAATTCCCAATTATCAATTACTGTATCCGATACCGGCGTTGGCATCCCCGAAGATAAATTAGAGCGAATTTTTGAATCCTTTGAACAAGCTGACGGTTCCACTGCTAGAGAATTCGGCGGTACGGGTTTAGGTTTAGCGGTTGCTAAGCAATTAGTGGAATTGCACGGAGGTAAAATTTGGGTATCTTCAACTGTAGGCGTAGGTTCCCAATTCACCTTTACTTTGCCCGTATCTGAAACTCAGCCGGAATTTATCAGCAGACAGCCGCATTTAACCGAGGGATATCGGCATTTAATCACTCCTGAATTAGTCCGCGAATCATCTATAATAAATTCTCAACTATCAGACAATAGCGACTTGCTAGAAAGTGAAAGATTAAAAATTTTGGTAGTTGATGATGAGCCGATTAATATTCATGTCATCATCAACAGTCTTTCTGTAGAAAACTACGATATCACTCAAGCGAGCAACGGCTTAGAAGCTTTAAATCTGATTCAATCAGGATTTAAGCCCGACTTAATTTTACTGGATGTAATGATGCCGCAGATGACTGGTTATGAAGTGTGTCGAGAAGTCCGCAAAAAATACTCGCCTTTAGAAATGCCGATTCTGATGCTGACGGCCAAAAATCTAACTACCGACTTGGTAGAAGCTTTTAACTTAGAAGCAAATGATTATGTAACTAAACCTTTTATCAAAAAAGAATTGTTGGCGAGAATTAACACCCAAATTCGCCTTGCTAAACTGAATGCAGCCTACGGCAGGTTTGTGCCGCACGATTTTCTAAGCTTGCTGGAAAAGCCGAGTATTATTGAAGTAAAATTAGGCGACAATCAGGAAAGAGATATGACAGTGCTGTTTGCGGATATTCGCTCGTTTACGGCGCTTTCCGAAAATATGACACCGCCTGAAAATTTTGCATTTATTAACACTTACTTGGGAAGGGTTAGCCCTGCAATTAGGAAAAATAACGGGTTTATTGACAAATACATTGGGGATGCAGTCATGGCACTGTTTCCTACATCTCCATCTGATGGTGTGCGAGCAGCAATTGATATGCAAAAAGAAGTGAATATTTACAACCAGCAGCGAGAAAAAGATGGTTGGTGTCCGATCGCGATCGGCGTCGGTTTGCACGCGGGCAATTTGATGTTGGGTACAATTGGTGAGCGAGAACGAATGGAAAGTACCGTGATTGCTGATGCGGTGAATCTCGCCTCTCGTTTGGAAGGATTGACTAAGGTTTACGGCTCGGGAATTCTAGTTAGCGGTGCAATTATCGATCGCCTGGACGAGCCAGAAAAATATAAGTACAGATTTGTCGATCGAGTAACGGTGAAAGGAAAAACAAATGCTGTGTCGGTGTTTGAAATTTACGATACAGAAACAGAGCAGAGCATTGTACTCAAGCAGCAAACTGCGGAGATTTTTCAAGAAGCTCTCAATTTTTACTACGAGCAAAAATTTGTTTCCGCCCAAAAAGTATTTCAGAATATTTTACAAATCAATCCTGACGATCGGGTAGCAATGCTGTATTTCAAACGCTCTCGCAAGTATCGGATGTACGGAGCGCCGGATGGGTGGTCTGGGGTGGAAACTTCGACAGAGAAATAGGGCGCGCACTGCACGCCCTACTCTCTTTAAAAGATGGTTGCACAAACTTTAAAATATAGTTGTACAAACGCCGAATTTATTCCAAGTTTTGGAACCGACAATGCCATCAGCAAGAATCTGTTGTTGCTTTTGAAAATTGATGACTGCTTGTTGGGTTTTCGCGCCGAATCCTCCATCAGTATTTACAGGAAATCCGCTGGCGTTCAAAAGCCGCTGGAGGTAGCGAACGTCTTCATTTTGAGTTACCGCATCGTTGCGTTTGAGTAGGGAAAAATAACGGCAGGAAGGTAATTCAATGCGAATTGCGTTTGTGGTTTGCATGGTTTGAGTCTCCATTGGTTGTTGGCAAGTTGTTTGAAAGCAGAGAAGTGCGGAAATGATGTTAATAGTCCTGGATACACTCTTGACTGGCAGAAACGGGGTTTCGGCTTCGCTGAACCACCAGGTTTTTTAGCGTTTCTGGGAGCGTAAAGGAAGTATTGCTGTGAAAAAACCCAGTTTCTTGTTACCCGTGCGCCTAGGATTAGTTAACTTGGATTTAACATCCGGGTTCACCTGCATCACAAGCGCCTAATAGATTCCAAGTTTGAGGGCCGACAATGCCATCAACAGCAATCTTATTTTGCTTTTGAAACTTGATGACTGCTTGTTCAGTTTTGGCGCCGAAGAATCCATCAATTGCTACTGGATATCCGTTTTTAACTAAGGATTGTTGGAGATAGCGCACGTTTTTATTGGCAGCGGGGCTATTATTTCGTTGGAGTGTTGGCAGTGAAGAGCAAATAGGTAATTGAGCGTAAATTGAATTTGTGGTTTGCATGGTTTGATTGGGGATTAGTGGTTTGCAAGTTGTTTGAACTTGCTATTCCCCAGTTGTAGCTGTGAGGCGAAGTGCTTTAACAGTCGCTTTTTATAGTGAAACTTATCTGGGGTAGCTCAGATGAGTGACAGCCCGCTATCAAATCCGTTTTGTTGAAAGTAATTGTCAAAGGCAAACAGCAGCCAATTTCCATTTTTTATCAATTTTTAGCATTTTTGCTGGAAGCCCCACACCATACCTGTACGGCTGTTAGTGCCGGGATGGATAGGCGGATTGACGTAGGTTGGAGAGTCAATCAATCTTGTCACGGTATACTCTATCGACGCTTGTAAAAGCTGAGTAACAATTTTTTCTGTAGAGGAGGCAAAAATACTGTATTTAAAGCTAGTTAACTATTTGAGCCAAAAGGGCGATCGGGAAAAGTGGTAGGGGGTTGGGACTTTAACTTAGAAGTGATATCGTAGTATCGGTAGATAGTAGATTTTCGGCTGTCAAACAATTTCAGAATTGAATCAATAACAATTTCTGTAACTATCGGGTTAAAGTCGGAAATAAAGTCGTCGGCGTTTAGATTGTTTTTAAAAAATTCCTTAGCTCGATCGCACTGATAGCGCATTTCGTCAAAGCCAACAATTTTCACAACAAACGTTGTCAGTGGCGAGTTCTCCAAATCTGTATTAGAAGTGCTTTTAGCCCGCCCATTTTCTAATAAATTCAATACTTCTGCTTCTAAATTACTTTTAAGTTCGTAAGGTTTCTCTATTTCTGGAAAAAAGCTTTCTAGGCGCACGCAGTTAGCAGATTGCTCCGGAATTCCTCCCATCATCATCGCCAGAGAAACATCGATCCCCAAACCCGAAGAAAGAGCTTCTAGCAGGGCGAGAGCAGCCAGTTTGCACCCCAAATAAAGCTTCGCAATTTCGAGATTGTACTTAGCAGTAGTTTCCCAGCGCTCATAGGTGCGATCGTCTGGATATCCATCAAACTGACGGAAAATTATCTCTGGCTTCAGATAACTCAGAAAACCTTCCATCTTCAGCAAAGCAACTCGGTAGTCGCGAACCGTGTAAAAACCGCAGCAGATGAGATTGTGATTGGTTTCCGGCAGTAAATTCCAGGTATTTGCCAAGAAATGGGCTGAACTATGGTGAGCAAAACTAATCACGTCCCGGTTAGAAATTCGCACAGCTTTTTTGACCGTTTCCCGCATTTGCTCGTCAGTCAAACTGAGGTTAAACAGGCTATTTGTTGCTTGCAAGCGGTCATAAAGGCGCTGGCTTACCGTTACTCCGGACTCGGCGGCCCGAAACGGAATTGTTGCTTCAATGCAGCCTGCAATTTGAAGCAATTGCTCGCGTTTGAGGAATGGTTCTAGAGCTTTTGCTGCTACCACAGCGCTGAGAAATTCGTTTTGTCCGGTGAAAGGATTGAGAACTTCGCCCGGTTTAAAATTGAATACCAGCATTACCATCTCGAAGATAGCATCCGCAGAAAGTTCAGATTTCTCCCGAATTTGTAGCTGTTTGTTAACCTCTTTTGCAACAGGAGTGATGTAGTAGCTGACGTTAAAGTTAATGCTGCGATCGACTTGCACGTAGACGGTATCGTGAAATAAAGCTGCCAAAACCTCGATCGCGTCTTCATCTCCCCCCACATCAAAAATATGTTCGGGAGTGTGAAAAAACCGCCATGGCCCCATCATCGGCTGAACAATCAGTTCGGCAATCCGAGCGAGTTCACTTGGTTCGACTTTTGCTTCTAGGCGATCGAGCGCCCAAATCAGCTTTTCTAAGCACTGTAAGTAGGCTTGTTCGCTATCCATCACAGTCTTTCCCAATAACATTGCTGTCAGTCGATTTTAGAGTTTAGATTTTAGATTTTAGATTTACTCCACAGATGAATTTGGGAGTTTGTACCTGAGTCTAAAATTTTTATATCTCTACGACAGGAGTCGTTTGCAAGTATCCGTTTTTGGGCGGGGTTACGTCAGCCACCACCCTGTTAGTTTGATTCTCTCGTAGATGCGCCCCGGCTTTTTTGAGTAGGGATTTTTGAGCTTTATATTGAATACTTTAGCTGCAATTTAGGATGCAAATACTAACTTAAAATCAAATTAATTTCCCGTAGCCGATCTCCCCTGTTTTCCTAGTCTAATTAGCACAAAGTATGACAAGTAAATTACATAGATTCCTAAACCTATCAGACCCAACAATCCCAAAAATTGAGGGTTTGCCGTAGCGTGAAACATTTGTTTGTACAGCCAAGGTGGATCTAACCAAACGCGGCAAAAAGGTTCGTCAATTATCTGAATTTGAGATTTAAAGGCACAGCTTAAAAAGGGAAGTTGAGCTAGAGCGCCCAAACCGCTATAAACAGTAATCGCCCACCGCCAAGCTGTAAAAGCCAGTTTCAGGGACGACTGCGGTCGATCGGCAATTTCTTCGTTTAAATCCTCCCAAAACCACAGACTAGCAGGAATCAAAGCCCTCCCAATCACCGACGACACAAAGCTCACAGGCATTGCAGCCATCATCAGGTAAAGTGTAATTGCCAGCAAACTCGCCACCCGCCAATAAATAATCGACAAACGGACGATCGCCTCAGCTTTTGCCAAAACAGCCCAAATCAGCACTACCAGCGGGATCGAAATTGTTAATAACACAGACAACCGGTAATCCATCCAGACTAGCGGTTGAAACCAAGGCCCGGTGGCTGCCAATAAAAGACTCAACATCTTTGGGAAAATATACTCACTTATTTGTCACAAATTTTACTACAAAAATGCTAAAAAATCAGCAACCTGAACACGGTCTTAATGTTCCTGTTGCTGCTACCTTTTCTAAGGTACTTGGCGCGCTTTGAAAGGTACTTGAGACACGATAGAGGGTCATAAGCTTGGGTTCAAACTGTTTATTCCTCGGATTTCCCATTCCCATCCCCCGAACCAAGGCGCGCGCAAGAGCAAATTCTTGTCTCCCTTGGTTCGGGGGCTAGGGGGAAGCTGGCGGATTTGAACCCTATGGGGATAGAGGGCAAATCTCGCCATTACCTAAAGGCTCAACCCCTCAAATAAAATTCTCCCGCGCCAAAAGTTAGATTTCGGCGCGGGAGGGAAGGCATTGAGCTAAATGGCTCGTTTATTCGTCGTAGATGCGGCACTCAGCAGCGTCAGGATTGTCGTCGCAATATTTTTCAAAAGAATTCTTAGGTTTGACTTGCTTTTGGTGGGAAGCTTCTGCTTGCAGTTCTTCAACTGCGTCCCACGCCGCCGCGCATTCCCCGGAAGTGGCGCCCTTGACGTCACAGACGCTACGAGCGCTTTCTAGTTCTTCTTCAATTTTTTCTTGGATGTTGCCTGCGGGTGTTGTTGTCATAAAACTTGTTGGTATGAAAGTGTAGGAGAATATGGTTGTCCCCGACCTATTTCTAGGTAATTTTAGCTTGGTCAATGCTTAGTGAGCTTGTTCGGCTAACCGCACATCCTTAACCCAAATAAAGATGTTTCACCGTTAACGACAGAGCAAGAGATTAGCGATCGCATCCGCTTGGTGTCACAACTCAAAAAACGTAGACCTCTAAAGTCTTAGGCTGGTCAACTGTGGTTTAAGTCTTAGGCTAGAAGCTAGCGTGTCTTTAGACCTGGGTCGTTGACCTTATCAAGTAAGAAAGGTTTTCTTTTTGGATGTTAGTTTGGGTTGGATTTGCAGTTTCGGTCTGGCGACCCCAGCTAATAATAGCTTGAGATGCGCTGCTGTTGCAGCAGCCCAGATAGAAACCATCCATAACTGCGATCGCAGCAGCCGTCTCTACTTCCTGCTTTACTCTAGCCCGTAGGCGGGTTCTAGTTGACAGGCATCAATGTAGATCAAGCCGACCTTACTTTTGATGAAAACATTACACGAGGTTGATGTGTCAAACTGTATTGAGCTTTATCTTTTAAGATTTAGCTGAACACGGCATTTAACACTTAAAAGATTAATCGGACTCTCATGTTAACTTATGTTAACACAACAACGGCGATCGAGGGGGAATCGATCGCCCAAGAATACCGTCCCCCCAGCGGTCAGTTCCGGTTAGCCTAATGTATAGAGATAGTTTTATAGAGAAGTTTGCCAGATGTACACCGAAAACCAAATGCAATGGGTCAGCGCTTTATCAACCCGTCCGTCTTTGGAATCAGCCCTCAAAGAAGTTGTAGAACAAACCGATCGCGACCTCGAAGGCCGGGCCGATTTAGCGCTGATATTTATCTCGTCTGCCTTTGCCAGCGAGTATTCTCGGCTGATGCCTTTACTCCGAGAACTGCTGCCAGTGCCGGCGATCCTGGGCTGCGGCGGGGGAGGAGTCATCGGCACGAACCGGGGCGGCCTCACCGAAGAAGTCGAGGGCTCTCCGGCAGTCAGCCTGAGTCTGGCGCGCTTGCCGGGAGTGAATGTCAGAACTTTTCACGTCGGTGCAGAAGAACTGCCGGACTTAGACAGTCCCCCGGATACTTGGGTGGATCTCTTGGGCGTGCCGGCCCAGGAAGAACCGCAGTTCATCATCTTTGCAGACCCCTTTTCCGCAAAAATTAACGATTTGCTGCAAGGGCTAGATTATGCCTATCCGGGTGCGGCGAAGGTAGGGGGGCTCGCCGGCGGGGACGGTGCGGGCAGGGGCGCGGCGCTGTTTTGCGACTATGAGCTTTACCGAGAAGGAACGGTTGGGGTAGCTTTGAGCGGCAATATAGTTTTGGAAACGATCGTAGCTCAAGGCTGCAGGCCGATCGGGCATCCTTATCGGGTGACGGAAGGAGAGCGGAATATTTTGCTGAAACTCGAAGAACAAACCGACGATAGCGGCAGCGGGGGCATCGAGCGATCGCCCTTAGAGGCCCTGCGAGAGTTAGTTCAAACTTTGAGCGAAGAAGACCGAGAATTAGCGCAGCACTCGTTATTTGTAGGCTTAGTCAGCGATGAATTTAAGCTGACATTAGAGCCTGGAGATTTTTTAATCCGCAATCTGTTGGGAGTAGATCCGAAAGTGGGAGCAATTGCGATCGGCGATCGAGTCCGTCCCGGACAGCGCATCCAATTTCACCTGCGGGACGCGCGCACCTCTGCAGAAGACTTAGAAATGCTGCTCGATCGCTATCAGCGGGCCGCCGAGTACAGCGGTACATCTAGTGCCGGCGCCTTGATGTTCTCTTGTCTGGGGCGCGGTGAAGGGCTTTACGGCCAGTCGAACTTTGACTCCCGACTCTTCAGCCGATACCTCAAAAACATCCCCTTGAGCGGCTTTTTCTGCAACGGCGAAATCGGTCCCGTCGGCGGCAGCACATTTCTGCACGGCTACACCTCGGTATTCGGGATTTGTCGCCAAAATTCATAATTTGTGAACTGTTGACTGTTGACTGATGACTGATGACTGTTGACTGATAACTGTTAACAATCTAAAATCTAAAATCTAAAATCTAAAATCTAAAATCGATCGACTGATGACCAATAACTAAAAGCGGCAGTCGCCTGCCGCTTTTAGCTTTAACTAGATGTCTGGAAACCTTAGAAACTAAAGGTAGTACGCAGGACTCCCACCCAGATATCGTCGTTGTTTTTGTTGTGTTCGGGATTCATAATCACGTAAACGCCCGGTGTCACTGAGATAAAGTCATTGACTTGGAAGCGATAGAAACCCTCTAAGTGATAAGAGGTGTTGCGGTCTCTGGCGACATCACTCTCAGTAACTTTTGGCGGTACACCGAAGACGAAGCCGAGGAGGTTGCCTTGGCGGCCAAAATCTGCCAGGGCCAAAGTGATAGCACCATTTTGGATCGTCGCGTCATTGTCGCCGCCCCGCAGTTGTTCAGCCTTGCTGTAACCGTACCAACCGCCAAGCTGAAAGCGCTGGCTCGGTTTGAAGTTAACCTGCACCCCAAAGTTATCTGATGCGGTGGGTGATTGACCGAAGGGCCGGTTAGCCAAAGAACTGCCGGTGCCGCCCATGATGCCAACATCGCCGGCTCGATTGTATTTCCGGTTGTAGCTAACACCAACGTCAAAGACTCGGCCCAGAGATAAGTTGAGCTGGCCCAAAGCGCTGAAAGAACCGGCGAAAATGCCCCTGCCCTCGGCTGGATTGGGAGCGTCGACGTCGGAACCAAGATAGGCTACTGTAGCTCTCACGGGGCCTAAGTTGTATTTGATAGCAGCACCAGCTCCTTCGGGGCCGCGGAACACTGCTGGGTTGTAACGTCCAAACCTGGAGAGAGCACCGGTGCCACTAGCTTCCAAGGGAGAAGTCAGCTCAGCAACGTCATCAAGCCTCAGTCCTCTCGGGCCGAACCAGACTGTAGCGTTGCCCGCTGGAAAGCGATACCACAATTGATCGAGGGAGAATTGGTTGCCGTCCTCGCCGTCGATGGCGAGACGACCCATGTTCGTACCGGTGGTAGTGGCTGTACCGTAGTTGGGGACGTTTCTAGCTTGCAAGCGGGTTCTGAGCAAGTCTCGACCGGTGAAGCTGGTGTTGAAGTTCAACCGCACCCGGTAGCCGAGGTTGGTGACAGTTTTGTCGTCGTTAAGGCCGACACCATCTCCGAAGGTGTCGCTGGCGATAAAAATGGCTTCTCCAGCCAATTTGGTGGTGGTGGAGAACTGGTTGGCTTCGAGTTCTGCGGTGCGAGCTTCTAGGCCGTCTACCCGTCCGCGCAGGGTAGCGAGTTCGGCTGCAAATTCTTCTTGCAGGCGTTGCAGAATGGCTAAGTCGTCTCTGGTGACCAAGTTACCTGTTGGTCCAATTAGCTTGGATATGTTGTCTAAGCAAGCGTTGACGCCGGCTGCAAATTCGTAGCGAGTCAGGGCGCGGTTGCCGCGGTAGGTGCCGTCGGGATAGCCTACGATACAACTGTAGCGTTCGACTAGGGATTGCAGGGCTTGGAATGCCCAATCAGTCGGCCGCACGTCCGATAGCTGAGAGACAGATGTCACTTGAGACATGGTTCCCGACTGTTGAGTCGGCTGTGCTTGGGGAGCAACAGGGACGATCGGGCCGCCCATTCCTGTCGGTGCTGTCTGAGCAATTTCTACCTTAGTAGCTGGGGTAGTAGCTGGGGTGCTGGCGACTGCTGGCACTTCAATAGTAGCTGGGGTGCTGGCGACTGCTGGCACTTCAATTTTCCCAGCAACTTCTGTCTGGCTGCTTTCCACTGCCAAGTCTGATGCTTGGGGCGACGGTTCGGCTGTGTCTGCTGCTGCCAGTGGTTCAGTCGCTGCTGCTGTGCTGGCGGGAGCGATTGGGGCTGCTGGAGCGATGTCGCTCCCTGTTGTTTGCAGTGCTGCTGCGCTGGTGTCTGGTTCAATTTTGGCCAGTTTTTCAGCGTCTGCGGAGTTGGCGACCGGGGTTTGAGCTGCCTCTGCGCTGCTGTTTAAAGCTAGCTTTTCTGGGGTCGCAGGGGCTGCTGCAACTGGTTCTGCAACTATTTCTGTAACTATTTCTGCAATTTTTGACTCAGATGACTGAGCTGTAGCTAGCTGGTTGGCTTCAGCGGTTGCTGGAGCTTCTGCGGCGATCGCAGCGGCACTGACGACTGATGATAGACCCAGAATTGCCGGGGATACTAGCAGTAAATTCCAAAAAGTTCTGTTCATTTTCCTCACACCTTCACACTCTATTCAACACACTCTATTCAACTCGACGAGCAGCAATTCCCAACTGCTAATTTTTGTGGTTGCTTGCCTGTTGACAATAACTGCCAAAAAAATAGAACCTATCCATAACTGTTGATTCACAGTTGATTCACAGTAGGCGTGTCTACTTCTGCTTGAACGTAGGGGGCTGGGCCCTTGTACCGCCCAGGCATCAATTCAGGTCAAGCCCACATTACCTTACGGTTGATTATACCATCACCTGCTAATTTCATCTATCGATCGCCAGATTTGTTTGAGTTGCTCTGCTGGCGATCGACAACTGCTTGTACGGGAGCGACCACAATCTGTCTCAAACTGACAACTGCCCAGAGTCCTCAGTTACGCCAGACTTAACAGACAGTTATAGGTAGGATAGTGGATGCTTGTCGCATCCCTTATACAGCTTTCGATCCTCTTATGTCAAGCTTTTTAACCTAACTTTAAACCTCGCGGCCCGGAAGAGGCTATTTCTCGCCAGGAGTCAGGAACTCAGGGATCGAGGCTGGTAAATTTACCTCTTCCTCCCCCAATTTCAGACTTGACTAATTTTAATTTTCTGATGCCCCCAGCAGTCGGGACTTGCCAGGGCGATCGCCCTTTTTGATACCGCCCGTCGGCGGGTTTAATTTCCTGCTACTTTAAAACAATTTTTTTGGGGTCTGGCAGTGGCAGCCAACTGAATGTCTATTAGGTGAAATTAAAATTTTGCGGCCTCGCTGTCTGGCGTTTCACAATCAGTTTTTTTTGGCACGGCTTCTGGTTCTCAAAGCACCTTTCCTCTGTGATTTATGCCACTGCCAAAGTATCCATTGATTTTTCTGGCGTTCATGACCCCTCAACCAGGTTTGAGGAAAGCAAATACTTAGTTTTAGGCGATCGCTCGAAGTTGAAAAACTCGGTTTATGAGAGAAAGTATCGCATCCAAGACGGTTCTAATTTGCTAACAGCACAAGTAAATGCCACAAGTTATGGGAGGGCGATCGAACAACCTGTAGATTTGACCGTACACTCGAAAATTCTATACTATGTTACCTTGATGCGCACCATCTATACTATTAGATTTATAGACACCATATATAACTGAAATGAAAAGTAGACTCCGGCTTTTATTAGTTGTATTATTGCTATTAGGAGTGTTCTTTCGATTCATCAACATCGACAAAAACTATTATTGGTACGATGAAGCATTTACTTCTATGCAGATTTCGGGATACACGCAAACAGAAGTGCTTCATGAAATAAGCAGCGGTCAGTTAGTAGCGGCCCAAGATTTGATGAAATATCAGCGCCCCAATCCGACAAAAAATTTTGGCAATACTGTTCAAAGTTTGGCAATTGAAGAACCTCAACTGCCTCCACTGTATTTTCTGACAGTCAAGTGTTGGGCAAAACTATTCGGTGATTCTCCTGCAGCGACGAGAAGTTTTTCAGTTTGGATAAGTTTGTTAGCGTTTTCTAGCCTGTACTGGCTGTGCCGAGAATTGTTTGCACCGCCGGAAATGGTGTGGATAGCCGTGGGATTGGTAGCAGTTTCTCCCTTGCACGTGCTTTACGCTCAAGAAGCCCGTCCCTACAGTTTGTTGCCGACGCTGATTTTGCTTTCTTGTGCGTCTCTGCTGCGAGCAATGCGGCTGGAAACTAAGCTGAGGTGGAGCATTTACGCTGTAGCAAATATTCGTGATTTTACACTCATTTATTTAGCCTGTTAGTTGCGTTAGGACACGATATTTATTTAGTAGAAACTCAAGGTTTAAGGTTGGATAAAAAGGTAGTAATTTACTTAATATTAATTGCCGTTTCGTTGCTAACATTTCTGCCTTGGATGAGAATTTTACTGTGAATAGAAGGGCAGCCGCCGGGTCAAAAAATTGGGCAAATCTAGAAACTACCCTGGGGGGGTGACGACCCGCCCCAAACCCATATTTAGTAAGGATTGAGCCAATTTGTGGTAAAAAAAGATAGGCA
>NZ_JAUBRK010000140.1:0-4230 GCF_036701825.1 Microcoleus sp. MOSTC5
GTTTTTGAGCAACAGCTTGCCTGACATTCAAAGGTGGCTACTTTTAGCTGCGCTCATTTTTTAGTCTAAACTACAGTAATAAACAATCGTTCTGCTGTGAGTAACCGAGTAGTACCCTCATCTGTTGCTACCTCAATTGTTTTAGGTGCCACAAAGCGAGCGGTGCCAATGATCAGATCGTCCCCCAAAGCGGTGTGCAGGTTGTTAAGATTTATTGGTCGCAGGGACTGCACGACCGATCGTTTGCGCTGAATCACTGCCGACATATCAACTGTTGGCGGCGTCGTCTTGATGCCATAGGCTGCACTATTTCGCACAGTATTTGCCACCTCTGCACTTGCGACCATCGTTTTACTGGGAATGCAGGCAATATTAGGGCACGAGCCACCAATCATGTTTAAGCTGCGTTCTACTAAAGCGGTTTTGCGTCTGCCCGCGACTAGTGCAGGCGCCAGTGTTTTACCCGCTTTACCGCCACCGATAATGTCGTCGTAGTATTGGGTATCCATTTCTATCTCCTTTGGTTTGACAGGGGCAGGTGCGATGTCCTGTGGCTGTCCGATTCGCCCCAGTGGAGTTTGCGCTTCAATCTGTTTTTGGTAATCGCTCCCAATAACTCCCGCTGCCTGTATACCCTTCGTTTCCAGCATCCCAAGATTGATAGATAGAGTTGACACGGATCTTGCGCGAACCCAGCTCTTTAGCTAGCGACTTGGTTACGGCACCAACAGCGGCTTTGGTGGCGCTATAGACCGAGGCGGTTGCGGGCTTAGTGGTACTGGGGATCAAACTAATGTTGATAATGCTGCCGCCTGCCGAGCCAAAGTACTTTGCTGCTTGTTGCGAGGTGAAAGAGTCGGTCGAAACCGGTTGTGGCAACACGAGAACATACCCCCTCGGATCTTCGACATTAAGTACTGCACGCTCAATCGAAAGAGGGGAATGTGGTAATTCTCATGAACCCCTTTCCTTGTCAGTATTTGCAAGTTTTGTTCTGTACTCAGCCTTTGCCCATGTCTTTGCTTCCCCCTGCCACCAGCAGAGCACAGCGATTCCGATGTATCCGCGATGCGTTCACACTTCTCTATTGCGCGGTTGCAGCGTGTTCGACGATCTCAGCAACGGCGTCTGGATGGGAAACCATTACTACATGTGAAGCGCCATTTACTACGATCGTCTTCTTGGAGCTGGCGCGGTTTGCCATGAAAGACTGCACCGCTGCCGGAATGTTCAAGTCGCGATCACCATAAATGAACCAGGACGGGATAGATTTCCCTGCAGGCACACCGGAGGCTTCATTTAACGCGGCTTCCATAATCGGACGCTGGGTACTAGCCATCAGTTGCGCGTCGTTCGCTGGCACATCTGCAGCAAATTGGGCGTGGAACTTGCTCTGCTGAATATACAGGTCTTTGCCACCATCGGGCAGGACCACCGGCGGCGCGAGGGTCGGCGCGAGTGTGCTGCCCGGATAACGTCCTGAGAGTTCGGCGGCAGTCTCGCCTTCCTCAGGAGCAAAGCCAGCAACGTAGACCAGTGCTTTCACATTCTTGTTCCCATTGACTGCATTGGTAGTTACCGAACCTCCGTAGGAATGCCCAACCAGCACGATAGGACGGTTGATGTCTTTAAGGACGCTAGCAACATAGTCTGCATCGCTCTTAACGCCACGTAGGGGATTAGCCACAGCAACCGTTGGGTAACCTTTTGCGATCAGTTTGGTCAATACCCCATTCCAACTGGAAGACTCGGCGAACGCGCCGTGGACAAGGACGATCGTAGGCTTATTGGCTTGTGCACTGGCACTATTCATGATGGCTCCGAGAGAAGTGATTGTAATGGTTCCTAAAAAGAGAATGACAATTAGAAGCAGGCGCATGCCGTTCCTGAAGGTGAGCATATTCATGTTGTGATTTCCTTTGAATTTATTTCGTTGGATAGGCTGCAACCGTGATGTGAGAAATTGACGGATGTGGGTTGCGATAACGAAGCGCTGCGAAGTGTCGATCGCATCATTTCACAGACCTGAATCATCGCTTAAGATCGGGCATTGTGAACGTCACTGTTTCGCTGGTGATTACTTTGTGTGTAGGGTCGGCTAGTTCGCTCAGCACCTTGTGTGGACCAGGTTCCAGTCCGACTATAGCAATCCTAAATCATGATCATGATTGTGATACAATTATATGCAATACTTGATTGTGACAATTAAAAATGGATAACTTACAAATGCCACAAAAAGATAGAGAAAAAGAAATAGCCCAATTAGAATCTTTCATTAAAAGCGATATCGATGCCAGAGAACTAAAACGAGCAATAGCTGTAAGGATGGCGCTCTCAGGTAAGATCTACAATGAAATCAGCAAAATTTTAGGTGTAAGTAATTTTTTTATTGGTTATTGGAAAAAACAATTTAAAACCAAAGGCATCGCCGGAATCAAACTAGGACATAAAGGGTCAAAAGGGTATTTAACAGCTCGACAAAATACTGAAGTAATCGAGTGGTTAAAGAATAAAGAATATTGGAATTTAGATGAGTTGGTTACTTATTTAGAGCGAGAATTTGGTGTGACATATAAATCAAAACAGAGTTACTATGAACTTTTCGACCGGGCGAAAATTAGTTGAAAAAAACTCAAAAAATCAATCCTAAATTTGATAAAAAACTGGTAGAAAAAAAGACGGAAGAAATTAACGATATTTTATTTAAAAACAAGTCAGGTATAGAATCTGGGGAAATAATAGTCTTGTTTTTAGATGAATGTCATCTACTTCATGGTGATTTAACTGGTTATGTTTGGGGTCAATCAAAAATCAGAATTGAAGTCCCCATTACCAATGAAAAAGATAGACAAACTTATTTTTGCGCCCTCAATTATCAAAGCAAAGAATTCCATATTCAAAGCCATCCATCTGGTGATGGAAAATCAACAGTTAAATTCATAAAATACTTACAAAATAAATATAAAAATCGCAAGATTATCTTGATTTGGGATGGAGCTAGTTATCATAAATATGGAGAATTTAGAGACTTTTTATTAGAACTCAATGGTGACAAAGAACCTGATAATTGGTCAATTACTTGTATTTTATTTGCTCCCAATGCTCCCCAACAGAATCCCGTTGAAGATATTTGGTTACAAGCTAAAAACTTTTTAAGAAAGTATTGGTATTTATGTAGGTCTTTTAAGATTGTCAAATTTTTATTTGAGTTTTTTACTAACGAACATAAATTTGATTTCCCCAAAATACGTCAATATACTTACACACAGAAAATCATTTAGGATTGCTCTAGATATAGAAAATCATTGAGGATTGCTATAGTACAGCTCGGCGTAAATACACAGGCTATTAAACAGCCAAGACTTTACCCTTATATGTCCACTTAAAAGGTTTGGCCATTGTTTGATTAAAGTAGTTAATAAAATTGAGGATGCGATTTTTCAGATCGTACTGACTGGTGAAACTTGCTCTTTTAAGTAATTTCCGCACCCAAATGCTGAACCAAATCTCTATTTGATTAAGCCACGAAGAATGTTTGGGTGTGTAATGGAAAACAATTTGATGTGTTGGGTCACTTAAAAAAATAGCGCGAGATTTCATAGATTGAAGTATGCCGCTTTTTCCCTTAATACCGAGGTCGATATCTAAGCCTTCTTTTTCGGCGACCAAACGCACCAGTGATTCAGATTGGTGAGTATTCAGACAATCCATAATTAGATGCCATTTTTTGGCATCAGGGTCAGTTTCAATGATGTGACGAATATTCAGTAAAAAATCGGATTCTGTTCTCGAATATCCGCAAGTTGGCTCGATTATCTTACCATTCGCAATATTGAAATTAGCGAGCAAGGTCTGCGTACCATGACGAATATATTCAAACTCTCTTCTTGCAACTTTACCGGGTCGCATTGGTAAGTCTTTTTCGAGACGCTCATCGGGCTTGAATCCCTGTCATTTCATCAACTGATATAGTGTGTTCTCCCTTTTGACTGCGTTCAATCGCAGTCAGATATAAGCCTGTAATATCTTTAACTTTTGCATCAAATTCTTCATCCACAGGGGGGGGTTAACCAGTAGCGCGAGGCGTGTGGTTTAATTTCTGCTTCTTCTAATAATCTGCCAACATGGCGCACTGATATACTTTCAATAATGCCTTGTTTCATGATTTCTTCCGCCAGCTCTCTAGCTGTCCAGTGACTTATTGGTCGTCCATAATCGGACGGTGAGGAA
>NZ_JAUBRK010000041.1:0-74029 GCF_036701825.1 Microcoleus sp. MOSTC5
ATGAGAATTTAACAGGCTTCTCAATTCACATATCATTTTCAGTCTTTTTTGTCAACTCCTAATACTGAACCGACGCCATAGTAGGCTTTTATTTCGATAAAGATTAATTTTATTTGAGCTGGCTCAAGAGTGCGATCGCTGCGTTACCTGCGTAGCGATCGCTTTTATTTGGAGCTTGCCCAGTTTACTTGTTTTCTGGGTCTGTTTCCTTGCGTTTCTTCTTAGATGCCGATTTCCGAGTTTTTGGAGTGGCGATTATTTCTGGCTCTTGCAAAATGACATCTTCTGTTAATTTGCACAAGTCATTTAAGGAAAGTTTCTGTTGCGATTCAAGTTCGTTTAGCAAGTTTGATGCACTTTCTAATATTTGCTTTCCCTGTCGGACTTGAATAGTAGTTTTATTTTCGATCGCATCTAACAACACAAAAATCGAGACTGTTTGCCAAATATCTAAATCGTCGCCGATGACATCACAATTAGACACAATTTTGCCGTTGTAGGGGACGTGAATTCCTAAGCCGGAAGCTTGAATTAACGGCTGGATTTCTGCTATACTTAAATCTGCAAGGTCGGTAATTTTATGTTCGAGCGAAACTAAATCGGCTAAATCTGGCAAGTTGACCGATTCTGCGGCTAAAGCATCGAATTTAAAGGTAAGAGTTTGATTCAGCGGATCGGAAATGGCATAAATTGATTGAATTTGCGATCGACTAACCGCACCTTTCTCGAAAAAATCTCTGCCTTGCGGGGCGATCGCAATTTTCCCATTTTCAGCCACCTCCAAGCTTTCCAAACTAACCAGAGTCGCCGCCGCAGTCTTCACAAAAATCTCGTCTAACCCCAGCAAATCCGCCAATTCCTTCAAATTTGGCGCAGGTTCAAACTCAACCCCCGCCCGCAAAATAAACTCTTCCAACACGTTAAACTGGCGCGGTTCGCTAATCGCCACCTCCAGCGGAGTTTGACGGATTGCAAAGCGGAATTGACGCGCCGCCAACACTGACAAACCCGGATTTTGTTGCTCAATTTGTTCCGCTAGCGAACTTAAATTCGAGTCAATTGTTTTAGTTGAGGACGCTAGAAACATCTACAAAACCTCCGCAGTGACGCACCGTTTTTGAAACTTCCTGATACATTTTTCCGACTGTACCTGTTTGTTGGGTAAATAAATCGTGGCAGCCGACAACTACCAGCAATTCTTGAGCGCGGGAAAATGCCACATTCACCCGTTCCGGTTCCTTAGCAAATCCAATATCGCCCCTAACATTATTGCACACCGTGCTGACAATAATTACAGGTCTTTCCATGCCTTGAAATATGTCAACCGTACCAGTGCGGATGCTCAAAGCAGGAAATCTTTCGCCTTCGATTCTGTCTTTAATTGCATTTAATTGAGCAGCATAAAAAGTGATAATTCCGATTTCTTTTGGTGGTTCACCATCGGCAACTTTTGGCCGCCAAGCTGTCTCCATTTGTTCGCACAAACGCTCGATCGCATCAATCTCTTTGACATTCAACCGCGAAGTACCCTGTTTTTCCTCTTCAAACCCTTGTCCTATCGGCGTTTTTACCCACAGAATGTGATTGTTTTCTTGAATAATTTTACCTGCGAGGTTGTGGGCGCGTTTGGTGTCAGCTTCCTGAATGCCACAGTTGAGTTTTTGCTTGTAAAACTGATTGATGGCGCCCATGATTTGTGGGTGCATTCGATACTGAGTTGTCAGCATTTTTTTGATGCTGTCGCTGGCAGTTTCAAACAATACTTTGAACAAAGATTCTTTTATGAAGCTAAGTTCGTCTCCGGTACAGCCGATGTCTTCGGCAATATCGTCGATCGTACTTTGATTAAACATCGGCGGCAATTGCCGGTGATCGCCCACTAATACTAACTTTCTGCCTTTCAAAGCGGGAATTAATAACTCTGGGGGAGTGCATTTGCTAACTTCGTCAATGATGACTGCATCAAAGCTGGGAAAGTTTTTATTAAAATCGAAACTGGCAGCTTGCACGCAAGTAATGCCGATTACGTTGGCATTGTCAATATAAATTTGCTTTAAATCGTTGCGGTCTTTTTCTGATGGATTGCGGAGTTTTTGAATCCAATCATTCACAAACGTTTGAGAACGATTTAATGCTATCTCTTCTTGTTCTAATTTCCGCTGCCAAGTTTTGAACAGACGCTTAATTTTGTTTAAAAAAGCTACGCTGAATAATCCTGTATTCGGAACTTCGGGCTGGTATCGAGTCGGGATAGTTTGCCATGCTGACTCCCACCAATTTCTCTCAACAAGTAATGCGGATGTCGGTTGCTGCTGTTGTAGTTTAGCGGTAATTTCGCTCAATTCTTTTTGAAGTTCGGCGAGTTGCTGCTGCGAAGTTGCAGCCGCAATTTGCAGCGGGGATAAATGCTCGTCAAGACTGTTTTTAAGAGTCTCCAAAACCCCAAAAGGATCTAAGTCAGCAATGGATTTTTCAAGCTGAACCGTGCTTGCTTTCCAAGCCTCAACTTGCTTGACAAACTGCTGCGGTTGCTCCCAAATATTGGATTTTTGGGCGAGATATTGTTCGGCTAAAATCCGCAACTTTGCTGGGGCATTGGGCTGTTGGACAATTGCTTGCAACAAATTAGTAACTTCGCTAATTTTTAAGTTTGCCTCTTGCTGCGCTGTTTCTACCTGAAGTTTAGCGGCGGATATTTGCTGCTGGTTTAAGGTTTGACCGATTTTATCTAATAACTGTTGCTGTTTTATAAGCTGCTGTTCGGTTTCGGTTTTCAGGGGAACCACGCACTGACGCGCATTTGCGAGGATACTGTGCAGCAATTCTTTGACTAGGCGATCGAAGGTAGCCTGTATCTGATTTGGCTGCAAGGATTTACTGTAAAATTGTTGAATGCTGCCTAAGAAAGTGCGAGATTTTTCGATAATAAATTTGCGCTGACTTGGGCTGACTTGGGAATAGCTGGCGAAGTCTTTGGCTAGTTGCTGCCACTGTGTACGATCGCCCGCAGAGAGTACGATCGGCGTTTGGCTCAAATTTAGGTGCAGAAACTCGCTAAACCGGAACTGTTGCCCTTGTATGTCCTTAAAACCTGCGCTTTCTTCGTGGGATATCGCCTTTTGCAACCGATCCAAATCGGGCAAATTGATTTTGCATTTGGGCGGCACGATCGGCAATTTGAGCGATCGGGCAATTTTCAGCAATCCTGCGGGCAATTCTACCATATCATCCGTCAGCATTGCGCCCGTTTCCCAGCAAGATTTCACAACTTCATAGAGCCCCGTATCTGCCGTCTCGATCCATTGTGCAACGGCAACGACAACGGCTGCAATTTCCGCTTTTCGCAGTTCCAAATTCTTGATTTTCTGTTCGAGATTGTGGCGGTGTGTCTGATTTTGCCGATCGCCCAATTCGAGTTGATTCACAGCATCCGACATCTGCCGCGACACCCGCAACGACTCCGCAACCGTTGACATAGCGTGACAAACATCATCAGCCCGATCGAATGCTGTCTTAAATTCCGATATTTGCGCTGCTACAGTTTCCTGCAGCCAAACGCCAATCCCAAACGCGCCGCAAGCAGGGCGATCGTAACCTATTTGAGTAGCATTGCTAGCGGCAATCCGAACATTTGCCATAAAGTTTTCTACTAAAACGTTGCCTTCTGAATATGGTTTTAGTCGGGGCATAAACTCGGCAACTTCTGGAGATTCCCAGTTGACATTAGGCGCATCCAACAGATTTTCTAAACCACTAACTAGAGATTCAATCTCGCTTTTTTCGGTTAAAATTAGTTCATAATCTGCTGTTTTCTGGCTGTACTTTTCCTCAATACTTGCTTTACTGTCGTGCAAGTCTTTGAGTTCATTAAAAAAATCTTTCTCGGCGGCAAAGTAGGCTGTGAATCTGTCGGATTCTCCCACCAACTGGCGCAAAGATTTGACATTAGTTTGGCGCTGCGAGAGCTTTTGTTCGCAGTCAGTCGCCGTATTTTGCAGCCAAGTGCCGATCGCATTTTCCTCTAAAAACGGCTGCCCTTCTTCCTGCACCTTATGAGCTTTTCCCTTCCGCAAAGCCCGAATTGCCGGATTGTGAACTAACCGACTCAAAGCATTGTCTACAGCCAAATTTGCTTGCGAAGCAATGAGCGTTTTGCCGCCCTGACGGGCAATTTGATAGCAAATCTCCGCAATCACAGTCGTTTTGCCAGTTCCCGGCGGGCCTTGAATCAAAATTAAATCCCGCGCCGAAAGCACGGTTTCTACGGCGGCAAGTTGGTCGTCATTAGCATTGCGATTTAATAAGTTTTCCCGATCCAATTTAATCAGTTTTTCGGGCATTCTCGCTTGAGAAGAGTCGAATAAAAATTCGCTCAAATAGGGATTTTGAGCGCGCCCGTCTGTCAGCATTTTTAAAGCTTTTTTCTTGCGTTCGATCTGACTGATATCGCCCGCCGCCTCAAAATACAAGAATCCTTGTTTCGGCAGTTGATATCTGCCGCCCGCCATGCGATCGCCTAAATCAACATCTAACTTAATCCGTAATTTACCATGTTCAAAGTCAATTTCGGCGATGCTACCCAATGTCTCTCCATCGCGGCTGCTTCTGCTTCCGGGCGGCGAATCAAACAGGATAATTTCTTCATTTCGTGCCTTTTTTAGCCTTTCGCGAAAGTCGCCCAATTCTAAGGAATTTTCCTCATAGCCATCAAGAGTTGCGGAATTACGATCGATTTCAAAACTGACGATTTTGAAGCCGGAACCGTAATTGTGTCCTCGGAAAGGCACGCAAAATTGACGCGCTTCCGCGATGCGTTTTTCCACATTTAAAAAAGTATGCCAAACTTTTAGCTGTTCGGTAGTTGGTATGTGTCTGTCGTCCCAAAATGGCATTTGTTGGACGCGGGCGATCGACTTTACAGGAATTGGCGATCTACTGTTAGCCAAAAGTCGCAACTGAACCGGCAAAGCATACCCATCTTTCCTCCCTCTGGGAACCGCCACCAAACCAGCATCCAGCAGTTTTAAACCGCCGATTCCGTCTTCACAGCGTACAGTTGCTAACAACCGCAAAGTGCGATCGGCTTTTTGCAACAATTGGGGTAATTCAAAATCATCTCCATCCGTAGCAAGCAGCAATTCCCAGATTTCTTCTTCCGAAAATCTCTCATTTACCTTTTGGCGGCGCACGTAGAACAGATTGTGCGATTTGCCAGCTATCTCCGACATCAGAATTTCCGCACGTTCTCTGCATTCCCAATCGCAATATTTCCCTAAAGCTGCTTCTCCTTCAATATCCCGAATAAACTTATTAATTGTGCGATCGCCACTAAATTTATATCCCCAATCTTCTGTTACTAAAGATGGCATATTTTGATTTTAGATTTTAGATTTTAGATTTTAGACTTTAGATTGGATTTAAGATTAGCACATCGGAACTTGTACCGACAGAACCGCTAAATCCCCAAAAAGATTAAGGTGTGCACTGCACACCCTACGACGATCGCAAATTACCGTACAGCCGACGGGCGCTCGAATTAAACAGTTCAGAATTAAAAGGGCGAATGATGGGAATTGAACCCACGAATGGTGGTACCACAAACCACTGCCTTAACCACTTGGCTACACTCGCCATATGTTTTTAACTATAGCATCAGATCTCAGCACAAGTCTAGGGGTAAGGCAAAAATATTTTGAAATATTTCTGAGCGTCCCTGAACCGGACAGATCGATTGTGCCTCAAATTTCAAGCACAGTAAGAGTTTAGCACAATTTTCGCTCTGCGCGATCGGCAACTATCCCGCGCCCCAGCCGTCGCGCGACCCGGACTCAGCAGCTCTGGCAGCGTCCCGATTCGACCCAGCGCATTAAAATAGCCTCATATCTCGGACTACATCAGTTGTCAACCCTCTCTCTTCTCTCTCTTCTCTCTTCCCTATTCCTTCGCGCCGCTTCGCGTCTTCGCGGTTCGTTTAAAAAAAAGTCTTGTCCGCCATCTAAAATCTAAAATCTAAAATCTAAAATCGATATGAGCTACTGTGTCAACCCAGAATGTCAAAATCCTCAAAACTCCCACACCGCCAACTTTTGCTTAAACTGCGGCTTTAACCTGTTGCTGAGACAGCGATATCGCCCGATTGAACTTTTAGGTAGAGGCGGATTTGGTAAAACTTTCCTAGCAATTGATGAAGACATCCCATCTGTACCCCGCTGTGCAGTCAAGCAATTTTATTTTTACGACCGCGACCCCGAAATTTTCAACAAAGCCGTTGAATTATTTCGGCAAGAAGGCGTCCGTTTAGACGAACTCGGAAAACACCCGCAAATCCCCACATTATTAGCCTGCTTTGAACAAGAAGGTCATATTTATTTAGTTCAAGAGTTTATAGAGGGATCGACTCTTAAACAAGAATTAGACCTGAGTGTATACGATGAAGATGAAATTTGGCAACTGCTGCAAGACTTATTGCCAGTGCTGCAATTTATCCACGACAAGCGCGTCATTCACCGCGACATCAAACCCGAAAATATTATCCGCCGCCAATCGGACAACAAACTCGTATTGATCGATTTCGGCATTGCTAAACTAATGACTGATACAGCCATACTCCGTCCAGCAACGCTCATCGGCAGTCAAGATTATGTAGCTCCCGAACAAATGCGCGGCAAAGTATTTCCTGCTAGCGACCTTTACAGTTTAGGTGTTACTTGCATTCGCCTGATGACGCAAGTTCCTCCCTTAGATATGTACGACTGCAACAACGATCGCTGGTGGTGGCGCGAGTTTCTCCCCAAAGCCACGAGTATTAGCGAGGAGTTAGGCGAAATTTTAGATAAATTGCTGCAAACTAATCTCAATCAGCGGTACAGTTTTGCTGCGGAAGTTTTGCAAGATACCCAAGCAGCTTTAGATATTCGCCATCAAAATTTGCTTTCGCCGAAAAAGCCGATCGCTCCTACTCTCAGTAATAGCGACAGCTCAACCGATATCAGCGCGCTAGAAACTCCTGATTCTCCAATTTTATCCACAAATGCCGTCGCCAATTCCGCAGAAACTTTTTCCTTATCTGTTACTTCAAATATCGAGCCGACCATGATTTCTGCACGGGGAGTTGATTATACCAAATTGCGGGATTTTTTGTCAAACAAAAAGTGGCAAGAAGCCGATCTCGAAACTTGGGGCTTGATGTGTCAATCTCTTTCCCAGCCACCGGGAACTCAGCTAGAAATCAGCAAAATTTACCAGCTACCCTGCGAAGATTTGCAAACAGTCGATCGCCTGTGGTTGCACTACAGTCAAGGTCGGTTTGGCTTCAGCGTCCAAAAGCAGATTTACGAAAGCGTTAAGGGAGATTATATCAGATTTTGCGATCTGGTCAACTGGCAAACCTACAATTCTGCTAATACTTTAGGGCAGATTAAATTTAGTCAGCAAGCACCAATCGGACACCTCCCCTCTCGCAGTTGGGTTGGCGGCATTCAGTGGCTGCGGCATCTCGATGCCCTGTCAGCAAAATTAACCGAGTGCGACAATAATCCTGCTCCAAAATTGTAATTTGCTCTACCGACTCACTAAGTAAAATTTCATATTTAAACTCTACCTGAAAGCAGAGAAATTTGTCGAGCTAGATGTATCCATCGACCGAGGCTCGGTGCGATCGCTTGTCGCACAATGGATTAAGGCGAACACAGATAAAGTCTGCAATCCTTCAGACTTTAACAAGAGAACTAGAAAGAGGTACCGATCCATGTTTTTTCACAAAAAAGAATTAATGTCTGCGGTGAGAGTAGACGAACCTAACCCGCGTTTTGCGCAATTGCTGCTAGAACAGTTTGGCGGAGCAACCGGAGAACTGACAGCAGCTTTGCAATACTGGGTGCAGTCATTTCACTGTGAAAATGCAGGGATTAAGGATATGCTCCAAGATATTGCTATCGAAGAATTCAGCCACTTAGAAATGGTGGGGCAACTCATAGAAATGCACACCAAAAACGTTGACCAAACAGAAGCTTATAAAAGCACTTTGTTTGCGGTGCGCGGCGTAGGCCCACACTTGTTAGACAGCCAAGGTCAAGCTTGGACAGCAGCTTATATCAACGAAGGCGGGGATGTGGTGCGCGATTTGCGCGCTGATGTCGCTGCCGAAGCAGGAGCTCGCCAAACCTACGAAGAATTGATTAAACTAGCACCGGATGCAGCAACGAAAAAGACGCTGCATTTTCTGCTGACTCGCGAAATTTCTCACACTCAAATGTTCATGAAAGCTCTAGAATCGTTGGGTAAACTCACCGATCCTTTGTTCGGCAATATTCCGCCAGATTCCACTGTGGATCTCTACTTTAACTTGTCAACAAATGGCAAGGATGAACGCGGCCCTTGGAACTCTGAACCTACTTTCCAATACATTGCTGAACCAGGCCCCAGAGCTTAATCGGAATATTCCGCAATTAGCCTCGCAGCACAGTAGCCGAGTAGGTTGGGTAACGCGAAGCTGTACCCAACCTACTCTTTGCTATCAAGAACGATCGGCTAAAAAATGTTATAGTTATTGAAACTCTCCCGGACTCAAGCAGAAACCGGGTTTTTTTTACGAAAATACTTCGCAGCAGCCTCTTGCCACCGTGGAAAAACCCGGTTTCTTGAGTTAGTGCGCGCAAGTCCAGATCCAGATCGAACATTAACATTAAATCCATATTGAAATTGCGATCGACCTATTTATTAGTCTCTCACGGCAGCCGCGACCCCAGACCCCAACTAGCTTTGGAAAAGCTAGGTCAACTGCTGTCTCAAAATTTTGGTGACTCGTTCCCCGCAGTAGCAACTGCCACCTTAGAACTTGGGCCCGCACCGCTGCACGAACAAATTTGCAGTTTTGGCGAACGTACCCTGTCGCTGGGACTGACAGAATTGCAAATCCTGCCTGTATTTTTATTGCCGGGAGTTCACGTCGCCGAAGACATACCGGCAGAGGTGGAGATTGCCCAAAAAACTTTTGGTGACAAGCTAAAAATTGAATTGCGCCCGCATTTAGGTTCCCAGAAAGCAGGCTTAACAAAATTGGTAAAAAGTCAGATGCAAGAGGTGACTTTTCTCCCCAATCTGCTATGGCCAAAATGGATTTTATTATCTCACGGCAGCCGTCGCCCCGGAGGTAACTCGACAGTTGAGGAAATCGCCAGCCAACTCGGTGCACAGACAGCGTATTGGTCGGTCAAGCCGAGTTTGGAAGAGCAAATTGACAGTTTGGTTCGTGGTGGACAGCAGCAAATTGGAATTGTGCCATACTTCTTATTTAATGGAGGAATTACAGATGCGATCGCCAAAAATGTCGCACAGCTAAAGCAGCAATTTCCTGCGGCGGAACTTCATCTCGCAAATCCTCTAGGCGCAAGTGTAGAATTAGCAGACTTAATTGGGGATTTAATTCAAAAATGAACTGCAGTGGCACAGAAGAGGTAAAGGAAGCAAGAAAAATGTCTTTAGGCAAAGTGTATTTAGTAGGTGCGGGACCCGGAGATCCGGGTTTGATGACCTTGAAGGGAAAAGCTCTGTTAGAGTGCGCGGATGTGGTGATTTACGACGCTTTAGTCAGCCCTCAAATTTTGGCAGCAATCAACCCCCAAGCAGAACGAATTGATGCCGGAAAACGCAAAGGCCGTCACTCGTTAATGCAAGATGAAACAACTCAGTTAATGATAGAAAAAGCTGGAGATAATGCGATCGTAGTTCGTCTCAAAGGCGGCGATCCGTTTATCTTCGGCCGCGGCGGCGAAGAAATGGAAGAGTTGGTAAAAGCTGGAGTGTCGGTAGAAGTTGTACCCGGTGTCACTTCTGGAATTGCGGCCCCTGCTTATGCGGGAATTCCTTTAACACACCGATCGTACAGTTCCTCTGTCACCTTTGTCACCGGTCACGAATCAGCGGGAAAATATCGACCGGAAGTAAATTGGCAGGCGATCGCCCGCGGGTCCGAAACCATTGTAGTATACATGGGAATCCACAATTTGCCTTACATTATCGGGCAGTTGACAGCAGCCGAAATGAGTGCAGAAACGCCCGTAGCATTAGTGCGCTGGGGAACGCGGCCGGAACAAGAAGAATTGATCGGGACTTTGGGTACAATTGTAGAGCAAGTTGAGGCGACCGGATTTGCAGCACCTGCGATCGCAGTAATCGGAAATGTCGTCAATTTGCACTCGATATTGTCTGGCTGTCGGCCAGTTTCTCAGACTGTACAATAAGCGGGAGGATAGGGTCAGAAGCGCTCTAATTTCGATCGCTTTGATTTCGCTCCCTCTGATTTGGCTCGCCAGCGGGGACGTTCCCACCCTTGATGTCATTGCGATGTCATTCTTGGACGCATCAATGACATATTTATGTCATTGCTCGCTCTTGAGCGTTAGCTTTCGCCCTCTATTATGAAAGCTATCGCAGCATCTGTTATTCATGGGTTTTGCGTCCTGCACTGGATGCCACCGAAAGCGCGCGGAAAATCTCGCCGTTTGTTGGAAGTCATCGCGTGTTGTTAGGCGATAATTTGATAATATTTTTTTGGGTCGTTTTTTGAGGCTTTTTTTCCAAAGTTCCGTTGCATAACTGTTTGTTTTGATTGCTGTACTGCAATATAAACTATTTTCTCCTTTGCCTTGGTCGCCAAAAACCTACAATTTTTTTTAATCAATGGTTGATCTGAGATTTATACAACTTGCATATATTGAATGACCGCGCCCAAAAATGGAGACAAGCCCCCGAATTAAATCGCGGAAATATAAAAATTTTAGACCCTAGTTTATGCTCCCCGATTCATCTGTCGAGTAAATCTAAAATCTACAATCTAAAATCTAAAGTATAAAATCGACTGACAGAACCAAAACACCATTCAATATTTAGGAGGGATTAGATGAGTTCCAAATTAGTTCCGCAAGAAACAAAGCCCCAGCCTAGAGCCAATTCAGCCTTCAAGCAATTATGGTCAATGCACGCGGTGATGGCAACCTGTTATCTGCTGCTGTTGCTTGGGGGATTTTGGATGGTTAAAATGCCAGACAATACACCATTACGAGGCAACGCTTATACTTTGCATAAATCGATTGGGGTGTTGACAATTGGATTGCTAACTTGGCGTATTTTCATTTTGCAGCGAGTTTGGTGGCGTAAGTATACGCGCCGCCTCCCCAAGTTTACAGGTGAGTGGATTCGCAGGTTTCTACTGCACACGGCAATTTATCTGTTTATGCTAGCGGTTCCTCTGAGCGGATTTTTCCTCTCTAATTCCTATAAAAGCGGGAATGTCCCTTTCTTCTGGCTGGCAACCTTGCCAGATATCTTTCCTCAAAATGCAGCGGTTGTAGATTTTGCAGGAGATTTACATTTCTGGATTGCTTATACTTTCCTGGCCTTTATTGTACTCCACGCGATCGACCAACGAAAATATGTGCGATCGCTTTTGAGACGAACAACCCAAGCCCTGAAAAAATCATCGCTCAGTTAACCTTAATCAGTCGTGGAATCAATAACGTATTGATGTCATTGCTCACTCTTGAGCGTTAGCTTTCGCTCAGTTTCTCAGACTGTAGAATAAATTTAAATATTGCATCTGCAGTCATTAGTCATTGGTAAAATGACTAAGCTAATCCGCATTTAAATTGCACGGTCAAATAAACTTTTACTCTTGTGGGTGGGTAGGAAATCCCGCCCTCAACATACAATTTAAATGCACAACCGCTTACTAACTACTAACTAATGACTAATGACTAATGACGAATGATTTCAACGCGCCACTTCCCGCATATACTCCCCCCACAACTGAGCGGCATTTGCACTACCTCCCCCAGTCGGAGAATTATCATCATTTCCCAACCAAACTCCTGTCACGAGTTGCTGACTGGGAATATAACCGACAAACCACAAATCTCTATTATCATTAGTCGTGCCTGTTTTTCCAGCTTCTCCCAACCCCAAAGCAGCACTGCTACCCGTACCTCCCCGCACAACACCTTGCAGCATATCAGTCATGGTATCCGCTACGCCTTCAGAAACTAACTGCCGATTGGCAATGCCATCTTTTTGATAGTCATAAATCACCCGGCAACTGTTAAAATTATTTCGATCTTTGCAATCGCTGCTGTCAATAATTCGCTTGATTACGTGGGGGCGATTGCCCAAACCCCGGTTCGCCAGAACCCCGAATGCACCAGTTAATTGCAATACGTTAACTTCACTTTCACCTAATACTAAACCTGGGTTAGAACGCAATTCAGATGTAATCCCCAAACGCCTCGCCATTTGCACTACTTTGTCTAAACCGACATCTTGTGCTACTCTCAAAGCAATTGCATTTTCCGACTGTGCTAAACCCCGATACATATCCGCACTGCCGCTGGTTCTTTCGCAGCCGCTGTAACTTTGTCCGCCCCAGGAAAGCGGCTCGCAAGAATAAGTTTTATCGGGTGAGATTCCCTGTTCTAGGGCGGCTGCATAGGTGAAAATCTTAAATGTAGAACCGGGCTGTCTCAAAGCTTGGGTAGCCCGATTAAACTGACTTTTCAAATAATCTACGCCCCCAACTAAAGCTAAGACTTCTCCTGTTGCAGTATTGAGAGTTACCACTGCTCCTTGAGAAAAACCTGCATTGGCTCCCGCATTTTCTACAGCATTTCTGAGGGAAGCTTCAGCCACTTTTTGCAGGCCGGGATTCAAACCTGTTTCTACAATAAAATTGCCTTCTCTGGCTAACTGCTCCCCCAGCAAAAACTCCAATTCGTCAAATACATAACTGTAGAAATAAGGAGCGATCGTACTTTGCAGAAATTCGCGAGCTTTCGGATTGATCTCAATTCGCGATCGCCTCGCGCGATCTGCTTCTTCCTGAGAAACCGTCCCCAGTGCCCGCATCCGTTCGATTACTCGATCGCGGTACTGCACCGCTAACTGATAATTTTGAATCGGATTAAAACTGTTTGGCGCAGGCAAAATTCCCGCCAAAGTCGCCGCCTCTGACAAAGTTAAATCCTTCGCCGACTTGCCAAAATAAAACCGAGACGCATCCTCAAAACCGTAAAGGTCAATTCCCAAAAACACGCGATTTAAATAAGTCAGCAATAGCTCGTCTTTGCTGTAATAATTCTCCAGTTTAAAAGCCACTACAGCTTCCCGTAACTTGCGTCCCGCCGAATCTTGAGTTCCCACATAATCTCGAAACAAACTCCTCGCCAACTGCTGCGTCAGAGTGCTACCACCTTCACGAATTCCGCCCCCGCGAACATTAGTTAAAAGTGCTCGCAAAACGCCCAGCGGATCTACCCCCAAATGCCAATTGTAGCGGCTGTCTTCCGATGCAAGTACCGCCTTGGATAAATAAGGCGAAAAATCCTGCAATTTCTTTAATTCTAAGTGAGCGTTATTCTGAGGAGGACGCAGCGGAGTTTGCCCGTCGCGGGCATAAACAATCACGGGGCCATTGATACTTCTCGGCAGAGGCCGCACGTGAAACTTGGTCGATTCCATACCTACCAACACCGCAATCAAGGCGGTAATTCCGCTAACGCCGTAAAAGCTGTAACGCACAAGTTCCAAATACCAAGGCGGCGGATATACGTACTGAACTCTGACAGCGGCGGCTAGTTCCGGCGGGCCTAAAGTGAACACGTCTCCGTGACGCAGCGACATACTTTTAATTCGCCTTTTGCCGCTGTAAATGCCGTTGGTGGAGTCTTCATCTTTGATGACAAAAGGAGTCCGCCGCCGAGTATCCCGCGACAGGGATAAGTGGACGTGACTGACAACGGGATTGCGAACTACAATATCTGAAGATTTGGACGATCGACCTAACAAATATCGATCGCCCAACAGCGGATAAACCTCAGCTTTAGCTGCTCCCGCATCCTGTACCCACAGTTCGGGTACTTTGGCATTCGGTTTCAGCGCTAGCTGGTTAAAATTAACCTTGGCAATAGTCTGGACTGCTTGGGTAATAGCACCCAAGACGGTTTGAGGTTTGCGGGGCGGCTGCGGTGGGGTCATATTTCGCTGTGCACTACGATCGAGCGATCGGCTCTTGCACCATTCTACTCGCAACTTTTGGCTAATTTCAGGATCTGTCCACACTCTTGAGGCGATAGTCGGCTAATGGCGATCGATTTTGGGGTTATTGGTGAACCTGCCCGGAATCCGTTTATTGAGCGAATCTTCACCCAACCACAAAAAATCCCCCTCTTACCAGAGAATTCAATTATCATAAACTTGCCGAAAAATTAACACTTTCGATAACATTTATCCCAGATTTACCAATAAACTTCGCATAATTAAAACCCCCCTTTTTCAAGGGGGGTTAAAAGCCTAAAATCAGCTTAGTTCTCCTTACAGCGAAGAACCCAAACCGGCATAAGCACCGTAGAAGAAAAGACCCAAAATGCTCAGAACACCGAGGCCTGCGACAGTAGCTACCAGCCACAAAGGAATTCTGCCACTTTCACTAAACATAGCCATCACCTCACTAATTCACAGCTAAACAAATTCGATCGAACTATCGAAAGCCAACTCAAACACCAGTTAATTAAAGAAATAACTGGAAAACAAAATACCCAGAGTAAAAATCAACAACAAACCCAAATAAAGAGAAGTCCGGTTTAACTCAACAGGCTGCTCGTTGGGATTAGGAACGCGCTCAGGCATTGTAAACTCCTATCGTTGAATAAATTGCATTGCTGCGATCGCGCCCAAAAAGAAAATTGTTGGGACACCTAAAGTATGAACTGCCAACCACCGCACCGTAAAAATCGGATACGAAATTGGCTCATTGTTTGGGGTTCTGCTCGTCATTTTTCCAAATCCTTGTTAAATTACTTGGCAATGAACTGATCTACTTGTTTCTTAGCTTCAAAGCGATCCGAAATAATCGGCACTTCTTCGCGCTGCGGTGTGAAATACTGGTTAGGGCGAGGAGTTCCGAAAGCATCGTAAGCCAAACCCGTTTGCACAAACAGCCATCCAGCAATAAACAAAGCCGGAATGGTGATGCTGTGAATTACCCAATAACGGATACTTGTAATAATGTCCCCAAACGGACGTTCTCCAGTTGTACCAGCCATTTAGAATCCTCCTTTCAACAACAAATCGACAGACAATCTCTATTAATATTCTACTATCAAGCAGCTTGCGCTGAACCTTGATATTTAAGTAGAGTACCGCTCGCGCCGATCACAAATCCGCGATCGGGGCCCATAAAGACAATCCTGTAAAAATTAGCGGGAACATCTTCAACTTCGCGGTCTTTTTGCCAAGTTTTCCCGCCGTCCAAACTGCACAGCAAATTGCCGCCGCCGCCGGCTACCCAAACTTCATTATCAGTACGGTAAGCCATGTCCAGCAAACCCCAACTCGCCTTGCGATCGGGAAAAAACGGTTTTCCCCAACCTTCAGGATTGGACGGGTCGCTAAACTGAATCTGACCGCCGCGGGCGAGCATCCACAAACGCCCGTCCTTGGTAAAACCCATATTTTGCAGGCGGCGAGAACTGTTGCGGTTGTGAGGTTCCCAAGCTTCTTGTCCGGGTTTCCACACCGAGTAGAAATTGCCCTTCGAGGAAACCGCAACATACTGTCCGTCTTCAGAACGGTTGATATTGCGAACTACCCCAAAAGAATCCTGCACGACAGCTTTCCAATTTTTGCCGCCGTCAGAAGTCCGGTAAATCGCCCCCACATCGGTGGTCATCTCGGCGGAATTCGGGCCCAAAGCCGCGATCGTACTCGGAGAACCGGGCAACTGACTGCTCAAAGCAATCCGCGTCCAAGACTTCCCCTCATCGTTCGTGTGGAGCAAAACAGAAGGCTGGCCGACAATCCAGCCTTCTGAACCCGAAAAACTCACCGACGCAAAACGCGACCTCGGATCGTCGATATCCAGTGCTATAGACTTCCAGCTAGTGCCACCGTCGGAGGTTTCGAGCAGAGTTGCCTCCGAACCCACAACCCAGCCGTGCTGAGGATTGCCCGTAAAGGCAATATCCTGCAAATTAGCTTTCGTCGGCAAAGAAATCACTTGCCAGGGGTTGTAACTCACGGAGCCGATCGTGCTGCAACTCGTACAGATGAGCGCAGCGGCCAATAACATTACAATTCGTTGCCAAAATCTCACAATCGTCTTACTGCAAACCATACATACTAAGTAACAACAAGAAACCAACGACCAAGCCGCCAAAAATCAGCAAACTTTTCTGACCTTCGGTCATGCCGTTGACACCGACACCGTAGCGCTGATTTGCCTTAAATCCCGATATCCCTTCCATCTGACCGAGATTTTGAAACGCCGACTTGCGCGCTGCGCAAACGGGACAGACCCAAGTTTGGGGCAAATCTTCAAAAGCCGTGCCCGGGGCAATGCCAATTTTAGGATCGCCCTTTTTCGGATCGTAGACGTAGCCGCAGGCGCGGCACTCGTGCCGATCGAGGGTCTTAGTCTCAGTGGCTCGATCGCTCATAGCTCCAAAAGAGTAGGTAAGCTAATCTTAAAATATACATTAAAAATTATTGCAGAAGATGGACGATTAATCTCAACCAACTCGTAATTTTAGCTGCCCAAAATCTATATAATGTAACAGACAAGTTACAGAACCCTTTCACCTAGGCAGTAATTATTCACCGTGTTTGCACTCAGCGGCTACGAGTATTTCTTAGGCTTCCTGTTAATTTCCAGCCTAGTCCCTATCCTCGCCCTCACGGCGTCTAAGGTACTGCGCCCCAAAAGTCGTCCCTACGACCGACGCACTACCTACGAATCCGGCGTCGAGCCGATCGGCGGAGCCTGGATTCAATTCAACATCCGATATTATATGTTCGCCCTGGTCTTCGTCATCTTCGACGTAGAGACCGTCTTCCTGTATCCTTGGGCGGTTGCTTTCAACCAGCTAGGACTGTTGGCTTTTATCGAAGCCTTGTTTTTTATCACGATCCTCGTTATTGCTCTTGTCTATGCATGGCGCAAAGGAGCCTTGGAATGGTCTTAAGTTCTGACAAATCACAAAAAGCGCTTATCAACCCTGTAGAGCGCCCGGAAGTCACATCCCAACTCTCAGAGAACGTCATCCTGACAACAGTGGATGACCTCTACAATTGGGCGAGACTTTCGAGCCTGTGGCCGCTGCTTTTCGGCACAGCCTGCTGCTTCATCGAATTTGCAGCTTTGATCGGATCGCGCTTTGACTTCGACAGATTCGGTCTAGTACCGCGATCGAGCCCCCGGCAAGCCGACTTGATCATCACCGCCGGCACAATTACCATGAAGTACGCCCCCATCTTGGTGCGGCTGTACGAACAAATGCCGGAACCCAAATACGTGATCGCGATGGGCGCGTGCACCATCACCGGCGGAATGTTCAGCATGGACTCCACCACAGCAGTCAGAGGCGTTGACAAACTGATTCCTGTAGACGTGTACATCCCCGGCTGTCCCCCCCGCCCTGAAGCGATTATTGACGCAATTATCAAACTGCGGAAAAAAATCGCCAACAATTCCATGCAAGAACGGGCCAATTTGCTCCCAACCCACCGCTACTACACCAGACCCCACAAAATGAAAGTAGTAGACGACATTTTGGACGGCAAATACTTGTCAGTTCCGGGCCGGATGGCGCCGCCGAAAGAATTGACCGAAGCAATGGGAATGCCAGTACCGCCGGCCCTGCTTGCAGGACAAAAACAGGAGGTAAACCGTGGCTGAGACAGAATCTGCAATTGTTGAAGCCGGGAAGGTTTCCCAGTGGTTGACTCAAAATGGCTTTGAACACGAAGCTTTAGCGGCCGATAATTTGGGCGTGGAGATATTAAAGGTCGATCGAGAATTCCTAATTCCGATGTCAACAGCACTGTACGCCTACGGGTTTAATTATATGCAGTGCCAGTGCGCCTACGACCAAGGGCCGGGACAAGATTTAGTCAGCGTCTACCACTTGGTTAAGCTGACAGATAATGCTTCCAAGCCTGAAGAAGTCCGCGTCAAAGTATTCGTACCCCGCGAAGATCCCAGAGTGCCATCAGTCTACTGGATTTGGAAAGCAGCCGACTTTCAAGAGCGCGAATCCTACGATATGTACGGCATTGTCTATGAAGGACATCCAAATCTGAAACGGATTTTGATGAACGAAGATTGGGTAGGCTGGCCGCTGCGGAAAGATTACATTTCCCCGGATTTCTACGAACTGCAAGACGCTTATTAAGGGAGTTTTGCGAAGGCGGGTTTAGAGCATAAAATTTGACTTTTGGGGTTAAGTTTTATGCTAAACTCGCCCTCTGTTTTTTGTAGGACTGACGCACTCCGACTCTCAGAAACCGGGTTTTTTAGCGAATCTGCGGGCTGCAACGCGCCTTTTCGTAAAAAACCCCGGTTTCTAGGCCCCCATGCGTCAGTCCTATTCTTATTTCTTAGTATCGCGTTGCGCGGACTTTGTTTGACAAGAAGCGATTTTAAATATCCGAATCATCTTCGTTTGACAAGAAGCGATTTCAATATCCGAATCATCAATGCGGTAACTTATTGCCGACTTTGAATCTCTACAAACTTCTGGAATAGCGGTACTTGAAAACGATAACATTCTTCAGTCACCTCCAGCACTTCTTTCTCCACAAGTCTCGGCCATGAACGACTTTCTGCTACCGCTAAAACTGGTTCATCGATCAATTTATCCAAAAACTCTCGTTCTGATTCCGTTAATTCTTGATAGCGTTCTCGAAATGCAGCCCCCCCTTGTTCCAAACTTTTGAGAATCGCAGCCTGCACGTCATCTGCTGTTAATTGCCTTTGTTTTTCCTGATTTAACCTGGTCTTTTCTCTGTTTATTGCATTCAGGCGATCGACAAGTACGCGACACATCAGTTGTACATAATAAGGCTGACACCGCGTTAAGTAAATAATTTCATCAATCGCGGCTTCTGTATAAATGTCGGGAAAATTAGCAACAGGATTCCGAATTAAATCCCGCGCCTCTGATTCCTGCAAATACGTCATCCGTAAAGATTGTGTATTAATCAAATAATCGTTCCAATAAGGATTGAGCTCGTCCAAAGTATGGGAACCGCTGAATAGCAAAATCCAATTAGCGCGGTGCTGGAAAATGTAGCGCAAAAAGTTCAGGGGCGCTCGACTTCCAGTCTTTTGGACTACTTCTTGCAACCGCTCAAACTCGTCCAAACACAACAAAAATCGCTTTTCGGGCGCAATTTTTTCAATTTTCACAAACCATTTTTGGAGTGCCATAAACGGATCAATCTTGAGCGAGTCTCTGTCAATGGCGGGTAATTGCAAATTGCGGTTGCGCCGCGCCTCTTCCACAATTTCATCAGCGATAAACTCGGCTAAACCGCTCAAGGTTGTTGCCGCGGCTGCACCCTGAATGTCGATCGACAACGGCACTAATTCTGAGCCAACTTTCTTAGGTAAAAACTTGAGGGCGGAGGTTTTTCCGGTGCGACGGCCTCCATACAGCAACAATACAGGTGGTTGAGAGGAACTAGCCAAAGACTCGATTTCTCGAAATACGTCCAAACGCCCTTTGAAGCGACTGCTAGAATTTTCAGGGTTGAGGGCTGACCCAGCGACATAAACTTGCGGGATTTCTGCTGAATCTAAAGCTGCTTCCTCTAAAGTTTGTCGGGATGTTTCTAAGATACTCAGCCACCGCTGCACAATGCTGCCAAAGCTAGTTGCTAAAGCTGCATTTTTGCGTAAAACCAGACTTTTTCGCAAACGATTGAGTTTAGTCAAAGGTGTTGCCAGCATTTCGGATTGAAGGTAGGCAGAACTAGCATTTTCGGCAGCGCAAACATCTTGGCTGATTGCCAACAATTCAGGTAGTACGGAACCGATTTCGGCTGGCGGTGGTGAGGGTATCCAGGCAAGTTGTTCGGTAATGGCAACGATATCTTCAGAGTTCTGACAGCGGTTGAGGGAATCAATGGCAATTCCCACCATTGCCTTTAATGCTACTTTGTGTTGGTTAGTTGAGTTAATGAGATAATTGATGGTTTGTTGGGCTGCGACTGGGTTTTGCTGATAAGCTTTGACGATAAACGAATCTATCAAAGGCATCGGTAAGTGAATGAGTTGGTCGAAGTACGGTGGGAGACACCGCAGCCATTTTGCCTCGTCTCCCTCTGGCACCAAACGCAACAAGAAAAACATCCACAGTAATTCTGGAATCCAGAAATAAACTCGCAAAACGCTGAGAATCCAAATTACACCGAAGACTACACCGACAGTCATAACAGCCGTAACAGATGCCAAATTCAAGAAACTCAACGTCACGCTGAATTGCCCAAAGGATGCCCCAACGAGCGCTCGCAACCCTGCATCCAATGGCACACGCCACCCCACACCCAAGGTCGTACCCCAGGTCACACCCCAGATAGCAGCCACACCGAACGCTACACCAGAAGATGTCACACCCGCTACGCCAGATGTCACACCAGACGCCACACCTAACGCCACACCGAACGCCACATCGAAGACCGTACCGAACGCTACACTAGGTCCCATACCAAAACACATACCGTACATCAAACCCAACAGCACAGAAACAAATGAAGGTTGTAAAATCAATCTCTGTATTTCAGGTATGAATAGCTGCTCGGTAATTATCGCAAGGGTAAAACTAAACAACATCGACATAACCATTAGTATCAATCCGATTTGCAAACTACTATTAGTACCCCGTACTATCCGGTTTGCCAATAACCATCCCATCAAAATAAGACTGCTTCTCAACCAATTAAATGGCTCGACTGCCAGCGAATAAATAATTCCAACTAGCACTACAGCTATTAAAGGGACGACTACCATCAAAAACCAGACTTGTCCCGCATACCGCCGCAATTTAGGATTAACCCTGAACTTCTCCCGCATCGTAAAAGGATTAGTATCAGATACCAAATCCGGATGAATTTCCCGCAGCCACTCCGCCAAAGTAAAAGGTTTAAAGTAAATCCAGTAGAGAAGTCGAACGCATTCAGCTAGATAATTCCGATTCATATTTATCCTAACCATCACACCACTTGCCTAACACCGGACTCAAACTGCCACACAAGAACTTTTTGAACAAATCAAAAAAATACTTTTCAGTAACGATACCTGCGACACACATTATCGCAACAATTATCACACTCAGACCCATTACCCAAGCAAAGATGTCATCCACTTTCAGCCCGAAACGTTTAGTTAAATTGCCCACCCAAATTGGCACATCCAAGACTAGCCAGCGCAGCCACTGCCCCAATTTCTGAGGGCGCTTGGGTGGAGTTGGCAATTGTAAAACTACCCTGGCTTGGTTTTGAAAATTCTGCTTTGCCCAATTCACATTTTTACGACGTTGTTGCGCTTCCCAGAGATATCTTCCGGCTAATTGCAAACGCACAGGATGCCGTTCTCCCCACTCCAAAGCTAGGCGCTGATTTGTTTCAGTTAAAGCTGGTATAGCCCCTGCTATTGTTCCTTTAGGCAACTCGACCAATTTTTTAGCTTCGGCTTCTGAAAACTTTTCCAATGGCGACACTGAACCGACGTTGAAAAAAGAAGAGGTCAGTTTATATTTTGTGCGATAGGAATCAAGAGTTTCTAGAGAAGCTAATACCAACATCAGGGCGCTATTGTTGATTAAGGAGTGAAGATTGTCATAAAATCCTTCATCAAATTCTTCGCGATAACTATCCTGAAACAGCGCTTCAAATTTATCTATACATAAGACTGGTAATATTTTCTCGGACTCACAAAGTCTCATGGCTTTAGCAAAGGTACTGCGCTCCCAATTGGCAGCGGAAAAAGCTGTAACTAAACTCCGCTTAGCTTGAATAACTGGCGCTTGGCTCAACTCTTCAGCAACTCTTTGATAGAAAGTATTTTCAGTTTGGCATTCACCATCTTGAAATGATAAATAAATGACAGCATAACGGCTGGAAGCGTATTGACGATGATTGCGACAAATTTGATAAAAACGCCAAAGTAGGGATGACTTGCCAATTTTATGTGGCCCCACAATATTAACGCTGGTTGGCTGTGGGCCTGTCATCTGAGATTGAATAAATTTTAGTTCGTCTTTGCGCCCCACAAAGCAATCGCGCTTTTTCAGCATAGAGGGTGCAGAAAACGGACAGGGAGATGGCGAAGGGGGAGCCATAGAGTTATTTGACTAGAGCAGAAGCGGATTGGTAGATTGATGATACACTACCTTACGCCTTTCAATCATTCCGCAAGGCTGCGATCGGATCTAAGCGAGCGGCATTCCGAGCAGGCAATACTCCAGCTAACAACCCGACGGTAAAAGATAGCCCAAAACCTGCTGTAATCGACCATACAGAAACCACAAACGGAAATTTGAACGCTGTCGAGGCCCCAAAGGCGATCGCAATTCCCAACCCAATTCCCGCCGTTCCCCCCACCGTGGAAACTAAAATAGATTCTGCCATAAATTGAATGAGAATTGCTGCATTAGTAGCGCCTACCGCTTTGCGAATTCCGATTTCCTTAGTGCGTTCTACAACAGACACCAACATAATATTAGCAATACCGATGCCGCCAACCACCAAAGAAATTCCGGCGATCGCTCCGATCATAACCGTAAATAAACCTATCACATTGCTGAAAGTATTAACTATCTCAGCTTGATTGACAACTCGAAAATCATCCGGTTGTGGCGGATAAATATTGTGGCGCAAGCGCATAATATTTTCCACTTGAAATTGAGCATCTGCTAAATCCGCTTCGCCGGCAGTTTCCAACCAAAAACCCGAGATCGCAATCCCCGCTAAAGAATTTCTCCCCACAATCCGCGAAGACATATTTTTGAGGGGAATATACACTCGATCGTCCTGATCGGTTCCCCCTACAGACCCCTTGCTTTCCATCACTCCAATGACCTTGTAGCGGTTTCCCTGAATGCGAATATCGGAGGATAACGCATTAGCTCCGGCTCCAAAAAGTTCGTCCCGCACTTTAGAACCGAGGACAACTACTGGCTCAGCAGCATTCAATTCATCCTCGTTAAAAAACCGTCCTTGTTGAGGTTGAATGTTCTTGACATCGGGATAGTTTAAATCCGTTCCCAAAATAGCAGTAAATGAATTTTGTCCGCCGTAAACGACTTGCACTTGGCGCTGCAAATAAGCCGAAATTGCCTTGACAGCAGGAGCTTGTTTGCCGATCGCCTTAGCGTCATCCCAAGTAAGGGTAGTAGCCGAACCGCTTCCCTGACTGACACCGCCCGATCGCGCAGCGCCGGATAACACCAACAGCACATTTGTACCCAAAGCCTTTAACTGTTCTTCAGTTGATTTTTGTACTCCCTGTCCGACCGAAGTAATGGCAATTACCGAAGATATCCCAATAATTACGCCCAGCATAGTTAAACTGGTACGCAATTTGTTATTCCACAGCGCCTCTGTCGCCATGAACGCGATTTGAACGTTAGAGATTTTGTTGGTGCGGGGGCGAGTCTGTAATTTCATTGGTAATGGGTAATAGCTAATAGGTAATTGCTAAGGAATAATTGGGAGTTTTAAGGAAGAAAGAACAAGCAACACGGAACAAAGAAGAAGGAAGAGTAAAAAAAAAGTTATCCGTGTATCCGTAACTTCCGTCTTGTGCTGTTGGAAATCGGTAATTGGTAATTGATAAGTGATAATTAGTAATTGGCAAGTGGTAATCCGTAATTGTCAACCACTAACTAATGACTAATGACTAATGACTAATGACTACTGACTGCGGACTACTAACGCAAGCGCGTTCCGCCACCCGGTTGCAAACCCGGAATCCCGCCACCCGATGGATTTTGGGATCTAGGCCGCGATCCGGGGGGGAAAGTAAGCAGCACTTTTTCATTTCCTTTCAAACCCGATCGCACTTCCGTCTTGTCATCCACCGTCATACCAGTCTTAATCGGCATAAAAGCAGGTTTGCCATCTTCTCCACCGGGAACAAAAACCCCCGTTTCCCTTTGTTGGCGGACAATTGCCGCAGTCGGGACTACCAAAACATTTTTGAGTTCACCTGCTTTAAATTCCACATTCACATTCATGCCCGATCGCAGCACTTGTCGATCGTCATTAATAATTGCCGCTTTTACCTCAAAACTTGTCACATTTTGCAGGACGATCGACTGAGGCGAAATTTGACTGATTTTACCTGCAAAAGTCTTTCCCGCAAAAGCATCGGCTTGAATAGACGCAGCCTGGCCGATCTTAATCTGAGAAATATTAGTTTCTGCTACGTTTGCTACTAATTGATTTTTTGAAGCTAAGGACAAAATCGAAGAAGAAGTCGCCGAAGAAACCGCACTACCTGCCGTCGTGGGAGTCACAAAAGCGCCCGGATCGGCGTACTTGCGGGTGACAGTGCCGGTGAAAGGAGCCCGCAGCACAGTGTCGCCGATCAGCGCTTGAACGCTTTGCAGGCTGCCTCTAGCGGAGAGAACTTGGGCGCGGGCTTGGGCGATGTCTTCGGGGCGGGAACCTGCTTCTAGCAGCGCCAAAGCTTGCTGTTTTTGCTCGACGGCGGCCTGCGCCGCAGCGATTTCTTCCGGGCGTGCGCCCGATCGCGCCAGGGCCAAAGCTTGCCGTTTTTGCTCCACAGCAGCCCGCCCGGCAGCGATTTCTTCGGGACGTGCGCCCGATCGCGCCAGGGTCAAAGCTTGCCGTTTTTGCTCCACAGCAGCCCGCGCCGAAGCGATTTCTTCGGGGCGAGTACCCGCTTGCAGCAAAGCTACAGCTTGTTCGGCTTGCCTGACTTGCGTTTGAGCTCGATCGCGCGCGGTGCGGGAGTTGTTGACAACTTGCAAAGCAATGGCGCCGACATTATAGAGTTCCTGATTTCTCTGAAAGTCTTCCTCAGCTTGGTTTTTGGCGTATTCGGCATCCCTGAGTTTGGCGATCGCTTGGGCGATGTCTTCAGGCCGATTGCCCTTGAGCAATTTTTGTAAATTTGCCTGTTGTTCAGCTAATTGTGCCTCAGCTACGGCAATATCCTGGCTTCGATTGCCGTTGAGCAATTTTTGTAAATTTGCCTGTTGTTCAGCTAGTTGTGCCTCAGCTACGGCAATATCCTGGCTTCGATTGCCGTTGAGCAATTTTTCCAAACTTGCCTGTTGTTCTGCTAACACTGCCCTAGCCACAGCAATGTCCTGGGTTCGAGTGCCGTTGACCAATTTTTCCAGGTTTGCTTCGGCGGCTGCGAGTTGTCCGCGAGTTTGGGTAAGTTGCCCTTGGAGGTTGGAGTCGTCCATGTAGGCGAGAATCTGCCCTTTTTCAACTTGATCTCCTTCCTTGACAAGCAAACTTTTGAGCATTCCTGAAGTTTTGGGGCTGACGTTAACGGAACGTTCGGGCACGATTGTGCCGTTTGCCGAAATTGTAATCGGCAGGTTCACCCTTTCGACAGCAACGGTTTTTTCCTTGCGCCTGGTTTCGCGGCTGGATTTGACTGTGAGTTGGCTGTAAGCTGTGTAGCCGACTCCTGCAAGCAGGGAAGCGGCGAGGAGTCCGCTAACCCACGGAGTCAGCTCTTTTTTTATCTGAAAGTGCTTTACTAAGTACATATAAATTAGACATATCGGGCGTCTGTTCAATTTAGACGGAGCGGGAACAGAAAAGGTTCAATTGAAGTCTGACTAGGTTTTTTCCCGTGTTTAATGCTTGCGGGCGATCGAGTTTAGATCCCAACATCGATCTCCAGTGCAGCATAAAACCTGTTGGGCCAAATGCGTAATAATGAAGGAAGATAGTTTAATCTGGCATACCCTAATCCTTCATGCAATTTGAGTGGGACGAAGCGAAAAACCTTGAAAACATCCGTAAACATCAGATTGATTTTGCCGATGTTCCCGCGATGTTTGATGGTGAAATGCTGATTGAGCTAGACGATCGTTTTGATTATGGCGAAGATCGCTGGTTTGGAATCGGTTTTCTCGGTTCTGGAATAGCGGTAGTAGTCTGGACAGAACGTCAAAACAATGTAATCCGAATCATTTCAGCGCGAAGAGCAAACCGTCATGAGCAGAAACGATTTGAACAGTACCTCTGGTACTAACTGGGCAGCCTTAGAGTCAAGGTCAGAAGAGAATATCGACTACTCAGATATTCCACCGCTGACCGATGAATTTTTTGAACGATCGACTTTACGTATTCCAGCAGAGCAAGCCCACAATTTAGTTCAGCTCGATCCAGATGTGAAGCAGTGGTTTGAGGCTCAAGGAGAACAGTATAAAACTCTAATTAATAACGTTTTACGCCAATATATAGAGAAACACAAAACTCAGCACTCAGCATAACTGTGCGTTTTAAGTGGTCGTGCATAGTATAGTGGGTGAGTTATCGCTCTTTCTATCCTACTTGAGCAATAATTTGCCCTATATCTTGAGGCGTTGCACCTGTTGCCAGGATTGCGCGTATTAACAGTTCAATTGAAACCGAATCGTCGCCATTTTCTGCGGCAATACGAGGTTGGCTGGAGTTGATTTTCTCAGCTAACTCTGCCTGTGTCATCAATCTTTGCCGACGTTCTTTGAGATTAAGAATGAGGGCTAACTTAATGTCAATTAGGCTCGATTCCTCTGGTGAAAGTTCTAAGAATTCCGAGGCAGATCCAATCTTCCAGCATTTATCTTCTAGACGCTTCTTTTTTGAAAGTTCCATAACATTAGTCCTATATAAATGAGGCATTACGAGACTTTCACCTTGCTGCAAGTGTCTGAGAATCACACCAGCCTCTATGCGTGCTTCTTGACTAAACCGATCGAACTTTTGAAAAGTTCGATCGCCCATTTCCTACTCAACAAACAGCCGCTACACCTAACTCTGTAATCGCCGCCTCCGGGCCCACCAAAGAAATATACGGTTCTACAAAATATTTCTTAGCAGCATCCCGCGCTTGTGAAGCTGTCACCTGTGCAATTTCTTCTTGAAATTGTTGGTCAAATGTAATTCCCAATCCCAAAATTTCGTACCAACCTAAAACTTGGGCAATTTGCGAATTAGTTTGTTTTCCTAAAGCATATTGACCGAGCATTTTATTCTTGCAAGCTTGCAATTCTTCCTCGCTTAGTTCGGTGTTGGCGAGTCGATCGACTTCTGCGCGCAATCCTTCAAAAGCAGTCGCCGTATTTTCCGGCGCAGTACCCATGTACGCGACAAACTGAGCCGTATCCAAGCGCGTCGCGTAGAGCGCGGAAACGTCGTAAGCCAAGCCCCGCTTTTCCCGCAATTCCACAAACAATCGGCTCGACAAACCGTTACCCAAATAAGTATTCAGCAACTTAATCGCTGCGTAGTCGGGATTTTTGACAGAGGGTGCGAGGTAGCCCAGCATAATCACTGATTGCTGCGTATCTTGCGCCGTAACGACCGATTGAGGGGAGGGGGACAGGGGGGGGACGCTTAAAGTTGGCAGGGGTGTTAAAGGCGCTTTCCAGTCACCAAAAGTTCGATCGATCAGGGCGATCGCATCTTCGGTGGATATTCTGCCGGCTACAGAAATAACTACATTATCGGGACGGAAATAGGTTTTGTGGAATTGTTCGAGCTCGTTTCTGGTGAGCTTTGACATAGTAGCTTCCGTGCCCAAGGGAGAGAAAGCATAGGGGTGTTCCTGGTACATCGCGTGCCGCAATTGCTCGAAGGCGATCGCAAATGGCTGTTCTTGTTGCGAACGAATTGCCGATATGGCAATGCGGCGTTCGAGTTCGACTTCAGCTTCCGGGAAAGTAGGCGATCGGGTCAATTGCGCCGCCAACTCCAAAATCTCCTCAAAATCCGCAGAAACAGTCTTCAAACTCACTAAAAAATAGTCTGTAGTAGAGTCGGCACTCAACCTCGCTCCCACCGATTCTACACGCTCGGCAATTTCCAGCGAAGACAGCCGATCGGTTCCCTTAGTCATTACCGCCGACAGCAAGTGACACAATCCTGCTTGTTCCGGCTGCACGTAGCGACTGCCGGCCCGCAGGAATATCCTAGCTGCAATAATATCTGCTGCTGGATTTTCTGCTGCTAAGACAACAATACCGTTGTCTAAAACCGTGCGCTGGATTTCATTGTTCATGGTTAATTTAGTTGGGAACTTGTACTGAGCGTAGCTGAAATATTGGTAATTGAAAATGGGTAATTGGTAATGGGTAATTGGTAATTTGTAATTACTCGATCGCCATTTTTCTATTTTCCATGTGCCTCTTGTATGATGTCATACCGGGCCGGGCCTGACCCACAACATCTAAATGTAACAACATCTATCCTGTAGGGTGCGCCCCAAGCACAAAGAACCCCGGACAAATGCCGAACATCTATCCGGTACAAAATATATTTATATTCACCAGCTTAACGATTAGATTGGTTTGAGTACCACGGCTGTATAGCGTCGGGGAGAGAGATATTGTTGAGCTAGGCGCTGGAGGTCTAATGGCCCAAATGCTTTAATCCTAGTTGGATAGCTGAGCGCTAATTCGGCAGTGGCGATCGTATTGTAATATCCGTAAAGACCTGCTAGCTGTCCCGGCGTTTCGATGGAGAAAGCAAAATCGTTGCACAGCAAACGCTTACAGCGAAGTAGTTCTACCTCGGAAACCGGCTCAGACTGCAATTCCCAAAGCCGATCGCAAATCCGAGATTCCACTTGTTCGACATCCTTCGCGTCCAAGACTGCACTGATAGTAAATAAACTCGATTCCCGTTGCAGCGAGAAAGTGCTGTCGATCGCCTCTACCAATTGTAATTCTTCCCGCAGTTCCCTGACTAAACGGGAAGTCCGCCCGTTTGCAAGCAACACCGAAAGCAAATCCAAGCCGCAAGCACTTTGCAACTGTTCAACTCCTGGGCCCGTCCAAGCCATCATCAGCCGCGCTTGTTCCAATCGGGGGAGGCCGAGTTCCTGACGGCGAATTTCTATCAGCGGCGGTTCCGCCTCTGCGGTTAATTTGGGACAATCCCACCGATCGGAAAACTGCTCGAATGCTTTCCCCGTCACATCTCTAGCCTGTTGTTCATCAATTCCCCCGACTATCACCACAGTCATATTTTCCGGCTGATAGTGCGATCGGTGGAAACAGCGCATTTCGTGGGGAGTTCGCGACATCAGCAACTCTTCGGTCCCCAATACCGATCGCCTGTAGGGATGCCGCTGGTAAACTGTTTCCATCATGGCTTGGAAACCCAGCCAATCGGGATTGTCTTGAGCTTGCCGGATTTCTTCTAGTACCACATCTCGCTCGCGATCGAATTCCCCATCGGGAATCGAAGCGCGCAGCAGCAATTCTGCCAGCGGCTGCGCTGTTTCTGCTAAATAATCGGCTGCAGCGTTGACGAAAAAATGGGCGTAGTCGTGACTTGTAGCTGCATTGGCGACACCGCCGCGATTTTCTATTACTTGGTCAAATTCTCCAGGGAGGATCGAATCCGTCCCTTTAAATATCATGTGTTCTAGAAAATGAGCCATTCCCGACCAAGAATCCGGCTCCAGCGTAGCGCCAGCCCTCACCCACACGTCTAGCGCGACCACCGGTGTGGCCGAAATCCGCTGGTGAATGACCGTTAACCCGTTGTTGAGCTTCCAGACATTGGCTGGGAACTCTAAAGCAGTGAGCAGTTGAGACAAGCTAGTTATTCTTAAACTTTAGTTAACTTCGGCTGCAACTATGGTAGCGCTTTACAGCTCTGCGATCGGGATTAATTTATACAGAAATTATCACTCAGTCGATTTGAGATTTGAGATTTGAGATTTACTGCACAGATGAATCTGGGGGCTTGAACAAGAGTCTAAAATTTTGAGCCGATCGCGACAGGAGTACGTGGCACGGTATCCGTTTTTGGGCGGAGTCTTCTGCCATTAATCCTTACTCATCAGTTATTTTTTGCTTTTTGCTTTTTTTCAAGCAGTCTCAAATACTTACCATTTTTTCGCTCAAAAGTCAATAGCTTCTGCGGGATATTAATGAATCAGTCGCGAGAAAGAGGGTGTTATCAGAATATTTCAATAAATTAAAAGATGTAAGAACACTAAAGACCTTGAGAGGAGAAACGACAGATGGTAGCTACCTTAGAAGATACCAAGCGCCAAGCGATCGCAACTAAATTAGCAGACATGAAAGCGCTGCAAAACCTTTTGATCGCCAACGAGCAATTGTTCATCAATTCCTGCAACGACTCCGAACTGGCCCAGCGCTTCCGGGATATGCTCGAGGACGATCGCAAAAACTTGGGCGTATTAGAAACCACGATCGTGCAATACGGCATTCAAGCCGAGCCCAAAGAAACCAGCACAAAAATGATTGAAGAAGTTCAGAAACTCATGGAAGGTTCTGAACTAACATTGTTTGAAAAAGTAGGTCAGCACGAACTGCTCAAACACAAACAAACAATGGCCGGCTTGTTAATTCACAAAGCCGCTCAAATAGTCGGCGCCGACATCGAAGCCGCCATTACTCCCCTCAACACAGTTAACTTTGAGAACCGCGCTCACCAAGAACAACTCAAAGGAGTTCTCGAAATTTTAGGAGTGCGCGAACTGACCGGCAAAGACCCCGACCAAGGCGTTTGGGCGCGCGTGCAAGATGCTATGGCAGCCATGACCGGCATCATCGGCGGTGCAGTTACCCGCAGCAAAGATGAGATGAACATCACCGAAATCATCTCAATGGATCACCGCAAAGTCGATACCCTATTTATGGAAATCGCAAGCACCGACGATACTCAAAAACTGCAAGAATTCTTCGGTCAACTTTACAAAGACCTCAGCGTTCACGCCGAAGCAGAAGAACAAATTGTTTATCCCGCAGTTCGCAGCTACTACGGCAATACTCAAGAACTGTACGACGAGCAAGCAGAAATGAAGCAGATGCTCGCCCAAATTAAGTCTCTCAACCCCACTTCTTCTGATTTCAAAGCCCAAATCAAACAGCTCCAAACAGCGGTTCAAGATCACGTTCGACAAGAAGAAAACGATATGTTCCCTCAAATTCGCCGCAACCTGAGCGAAGCACAAATGGAACAAATGGCTACTCAATTTAAAGCAGCAAAAAGCACGATCCAGCAAGAAATGGCTAACCTGAGCTAATTCAGCATTCGGCTAATTTTAACTCTAGCAAAACTAGAGAATAGCTAAACTGCAACCTATCAATCCCGCTCCCAACCTGGTGGCGGGATTATTGTTTTTTATAAACACACAAATCTTCAAATTCTACCGAGCAATTCTCAAAACTTATGCAACAGCAACCAGGTGTGATAAAATGTAATCCCATCCGGTGAGAGATTCTATTGTTTGTGTTAAAAATTATTCACTATCAGGGAGACAGTGGAGGGCGTGCGGTGGCTCTTGTGCGACGCCCGTAACGACCGCAACGAAGCATCAGTTGGTTTTCGCTCTGGCTGCCACGGGGTTCTGGGGGATACCCCCAGAGAACAACCCTCGCGTCGCGAATCGACAAAAATAATAAATGCTGTGAGAAAGCAGGGGACGAGTGATATCAATTCCGGTAACACCGGAATGATGGGGAGTGGGGAGTCGGGAGTCGGGGAATGTGGAATTATTGAGCTTAACTTTATCATTCCCATGCAACCGGAAACGAGATGAAGAGGAGACGCGAACACTTGCAGCGGCTGCGGTCGCACCGCCCCCATACCCCTCTAAAGGTGCGCCAGTTTTAGGCGATCGCCTTTCAACTGGCACACTAGCTTGTAAGCAGGGAAAGATGATGCCAGGTAATTAAGGGAACACCAAAGGCGATCGGTTATACAAATACAACCCGGCTGTTGAGAAGATACGTACATCCTTCAAAAATTCTGAAGTAGCACAACTGAAGGCAGAAGTTTCTCGACTTAAAGAGGAACTGGATGCGGCACAAAAAGTGATTGCCGACCTACATCAGCAAAACCAGGCTCTTCGACAAAAGGTATTAACTCCAGAAAAATGCGATCGCTTTTTGAATGAAAGTTTTCGGGTTACTTAATTTCCTTGACTAGCCGTGAACTCCAAGGACACCAGTAAAGACCTGGTAAAAAGGCTCCACCCGCTTCATCAAGGTGGTCTTCTACGTAGCCCATTTGAGCATCACAAACTTCTATCGCAAAGCTAAAGAAGCTGATAGACGCTGGATCTAATTGATAGCTCCATTTTGGATTGTAGGGAGCTGGTCTTTTTATGATTCTTCCGACTACATGGGTTTCATCTTTCTGGGTTCCATTGAGTATATTCCGGGCTTGTTGGATCTTACTCTCATCAGTGAGTTCAATAACGAATTGATCGGGGGCGGGTGGGGTTTCCAAGACAAATCTAGCAGGTGCAGCCGCGTATGCTGGAGCACTAAAGCTGATACCAAGCATACCAACAAGAGCCAATACAATTATTACTCGGCGTGTCAGATAAGTTAGTTTGTGAAAGAGATTCATGGTAAAGACCTCTACTTGCCAAAAAAATTTTACCACTCTGGTGCACTTATTATTACTGCACCATCCAATCGAGAGTCTTCAATGTGGAAACTAACTATCGCCCTCTCCTGCTTGCCTGTGGCAACCGCCTACCTCTATCAATACGATCTTTGGGCGCGTCAGCGACGGGCGGCCAAGCAAGAAAGCCGATCGCAGAATTCCACCTCACCAACTCCAAGCCCAGTAGAGCCGCGGGTGAAACCTGCCAAACAAGCAGCCCCCGAAGTTTCTGACTGGTACGTGTTTCGATAGGATAAAGCCGAGGAACCCTATAGCAAATAGCAACTCTGGGAAGTTCAGAAAATTACCGATCGCACAAAAGTTAGACGGGGAAAATCTGACAGGCAGCCCGTCGGTGAAATTCCAGAATTGGCAAAGTATCTTACTGTAGCGGAATTTGTGGTGAATGTTAGCGTGTCCAAAATAATTCAGAATTGCCCTAGTGTCTATCCCTTTGGCCGTCAAATAGTAGCCGCAGCCGTGCCGAAGCATATCCTGAAAACCCCGAGTTTGAAGTTCTAGTTTCAATCCCTGATTAGGACAATATTATTAATTAAAAAATTTTCAAACTCTGATTTAAGCGTTGGTTTCTGGCTGGCCGGAACAGGGAAGCAGGCAGTTAGAAAACAAGCTGAAGCGGGGATAGACTTTGGGAGTTATTGGAGATATCTAAAACACAATAGCGATACGTCCTTGGAAAGATGCGATCGCACTGCTGCCTTCCTAGGATTATAAAAGTTGGAAGCCCACAGTCCCCACAGGTTGTCTGCTAGAAAGAGAAGCAAGCCCAGACAAACTACTACGGAGCAGTTAAACAGGAGTTTGGAAGTTATGAACAGTTCCTTGACCCGCCCCTTGGCCGTCGTGACGGGTGCCTCTAACGGCATCGGCTACGAACTCGCCAAACAGTTCGCTCAAAACGGCTTCGATCTTCTCATCACCTCCACGGGCCCAAGTCTCAATGAAGCCGCTCTTGCCTTCGAGAAGCTCGGTGTCCAAGTCGAGACGGTGGAGGCAGACCTCGCTACATACGACGGTGTTGAAACGCTCTACAGCAAGATTAAGGCGACTGGTCGATCGGTGGATGCGATCGCGATTAACGCAGGTGTCGGTGTCGGTGGCGACTTTGCCCGCGAAACTGACCTGAAGGACGAACTCAATCTGATCAACCTCAACGTCGTCTCGTCCGTACATCTCGCCAAACGGGTAGTAAAGGATATGGTCGATCGCCGCCAGGGTCGCATCCTCTTCACTTCGTCGATCGCCGCCCTGATGCCGGGGCCGTTCGAGGCAGTCTACGCGGCGTCCAAAGCGTTTCTGCACTCGTTCTCGGAGGCGCTGCGTAACGAGTTGAAGGATACGGGTGTCACCGTCACCTCACTGATGCCCGGGCCAACCGATACCAACTTCTTCCATCGGGCCGGAATGGATGATACTAAGGCCGGTGCCGATCGGAAAGATGACCCGGCTATGGTTGCCAAGCAAGGTTTCGAGGCGCTGATGTCAGGCAAAGACAGCATTGTTGCAGGATCGCTCAAGACGAAGCTTCAGGGCACCGCGAGCAAGGTTTTGCCTGATACCGCTAATGCCGAACAGCACCGTCAACTTACTGAACCGGGGTCGGCTAATAAGTAATCTGCGCCTACAGATCGATCGAATATGCTCAGTTGACACTCTTTCAACTAGGCCGGAACTTACACATTTAGGATGGCTCCTCGGAGGCATCGTAACAGAGGATTTATGCAAATTCACCATCTCAATTGTGGCTGTATGTGCCCGATTGGCGGGACGCTCTTTGATGGCTTCAGTCGCGGGCTGACGGCGAACCTCGTCTGCCACTGTCTGCTCGTTGAAACGAATCAGGGACTTGTTCTCATTGATACCGGCTTCGGACTGCGCGATATCAAGGCGCCTTATTCCCGGCTGAGCGCATTCTTTGTCCACTTTAATAACATCCAGTTCGATCGCAAGTACACGGCGATCGCTCAAATCGAGCAGCTTGGATTTTCTGCAAGCGATGTGCGCCATATTGTGCTGACCCACCTCGATTTCGATCACGCCGGTGGTCTAGAGGATTTTCCTGAAGCAACGGTACACGTTATGCAGTCGGAAATGGATGCTGCGCACGATCGGCACGGTTTCATCACAAAAAGGCGCTATCGTCCAGGGCAGTGGGATGAAGTCAAACGCTGGAAATACTATTCGGCGGGGGGCGAACCTTGGTTCGGTTTTGAGGCAGTCCGCGATCTTGACGGGCTGCCACCAGAGATTCTGCTCATCCCGCTTAGCGGTCACACGCGGGGTCATGCGGGCATCGCGATCGACACCCCGGAGGGTTGGCTCCTACACGCAGGCGATGCCTACTTTTACCGAGACGAGATGGGTTCCTCCAAACGACGCTGCACGGCCGGACTACGCGCCTACCAGTGGATGATGGAGGTAGACCGCAAGGCTAGGTTGCTAAATCAAGACCGGCTGCGCGCATTATCAGTCGATCGGAGTAAGGGCGTGCGCCTCTTCTGTAGCCACGACGCTATGGAGTTGAAAGCGTTCGGTGGCAAGTCCAGCAGTTCTCACAACTAGACATTTCATCATTTACAAAACCTGTGCCAGTAAGACCGATTCAGGAACCCGAACTTATCCATGTTACCAACTTTTCCGACAAATCCTTGCTCTGATTTCCTAGAGACCTTTATGTCTTTTAAATGCTTGGCGTTAGTGCTTTTGTATTCATGAGCTTATATAGCAAGTCCAAATTATTTGTGCAAAAGCATCATATTTTTTAAAGTTAGGAGCAATATTTTTTTTTAAATGCTAAAAAATGAAATAGTTTCTTAACTCTGCTGAAAATTTTACAGACAGCATAAAAACCTGTAATAAAGTTTTTACCTTGTAGCCAAATACTTTCTACTGGATTTTATTCATGGCAATAAGAGCAACATCAACCACAAGTTATAGACCATTCTGACTGTGATTTACCGTCGTTTTCCCTCATTAATAGCTGCTGCATTGCTTGACCTCTATGGTAGCTAGCGCCATCCCCGATTAACAACATTTCTTGATGTGGATTCATTTTCTTTAGTTCTTCAACCAATTTCCCTGTGTTTTCTCCATTTCCCGCTTTATATGGCTTCACCATAAATTCTTTACTCGCTAGCTAGATTTAATGCACTATAATAAGTTAGCTTATCTCGTTGATTGTCCAGCTTGACTACCGTTCTTTATTGACGATCGCCCTATCAGTAGTTAAAGATATCATCGCCTTGTAAGTGACGCTCATCTCAGGCATACACTACCAGTTCTATTGGTGCTATTTCTGGCTTGTGCTTTGATAATAGCTCGCCAAGTCTAGCGTTTTTTTAAATAACTTCGGGCTGTTCCGTTGATTTTTATACGTTAGCTTTCTGACAGCTTATATTAACCACTTTTCAATATTCGACAGTAACTTTACCGCGATTTAAATATTACATCATAAATTGAGAGCGAGTATCTTTCTAGTAGTTCTAATAGATTCCGGTTTTTGGCTTGAGATAGCCACTGGATAGTTGTGGATAGCTGTTCTTTAATTAAATAGTTTTTTTAACCTGGATATTTTAACTTTCATGCGGTAATTACCCCGGCTAAATATTTTCAGTAATTTTGTGCAAAAAAAAGTTGAAACTTCTAATCGTTTTTGTATTTTTCGATAATTAAATGCTTTTAATCTAAGCTTAATAGCCTGGTTTCTATTCCAGAAAATAATGTTTTTTTTGTATGCTAAATAAAATATTGCAACTCTTCTAATTGTGCCTCTATCCTATCGTTTTTTTGCTCAGACTCGCGACTGCGGGTGCGATCGGGCACCCGCTGCTTCCGTGTTCGATCGCCTGCTGTCGCGAGTCTGAGCGTCCGCTGCTGGCACTAACTACTTCTATACCCCCTTTTTTTCTTGAATTTGAGCTGACCACTGTTCTTTTATTTACACAAACCATTCAGACGCGCTATAGGAGTGATTGTTAGCAAAACCCAGCCCTACAACATACAATTGTTTTTTGCAATGACCTACTTACAAAAGCAATTACAAGAGTATCTACCGGAAGGGCAAGGTTCTGAAACCTTACGCAAATGGGATATCACGATATATCCCTATTTGAGTGGTACTTTATTTCTCCGCAACTCCCTTCTATCCGTTAACCACAGAACCGCCATTGGGATGCAAAATTTGACCCGTCATGTAAGACGAATCTTTTGAAGCTAAAAACACGTAACTAGGGGCAAGTTCATCGGGTTGACCGGGGCGTCCCAAGGGCGTGTCTGCACCAAATTTTTCAACTTTTTCTTCAGGAAAAGTTGCAGGAATTAGAGGCGTCCAAATCGGACCGGGAGCTACTCCGTTGACGCGAATTTCTTTCTCAGCTAGACTTTGAGACAAAGAGCGGGTAAAAGCAACAATTGCTCCTTTTGTCGAGGAGTAATCTAGCAATTGTTGGTTGCCTTTGTAAGCGGTGATAGACGTAGTGTTGATAATTGCACTTCCTTCTTTTAGGTGTTTTAGAGCGGCTTTTGTGAGGTAAAACATTGAGAAAATGTTGGTGCGGAAGGTGCGCTCTAATTGTTCGGCGGTGATGTCTTCGATGCTTTCTTGGGGATGCTGTTCGCCGGCATTGTTGACGAGGATGTCGAGATGGCCAAATTCTTTAACTGTTTTTTCTACAAGATTTTGGCAGACGCTTTCATCGCCTATGTCGCCGGCGATCGCAATACAGCGGTGGCCTTGTTGTTCGATCGCCTCTTTGGTCTTGTTAGCATCTTCATTTTCGTTGAGATAGCTGATGACCACGTTTGCCCCTTCCTTCGCAAAAGCGATCGCCACAGCACGCCCGATACCGCTGTCTCCGCCGGTAATTAAGGCTACTTTGTCCCGCAATTTGTCGCTACCGCGATATCCCTCCGCGAAGGATTGAGGTTGTGGAGTCATTTGGGATTCGATGCCCGGTTGCTGTTCTTGATGTTGAGCCGGATTGGTTTGTTGTTGAGTTGGCATAAAATATTCCTCTATGTTCTACCTCTATAAATAAAGGTTTTCTTGGGGCAGGGAATCATTCTTTTTGCCGATCGCGCCCTACTACTAAAGACAGTAATTAAAGAGATAAATAAACCCGTCAGCCGAGCCCATGATTGTGGCGGGCTGGTTTATATAAATTGTGAGTTTTCCTCAAAGATTGTCGGTAAAACCCGTCCCTACGATCGAGGGGATATATTTGTTGTAGAGGCGGGTTTCACGAACAATATTTCCGGTAATTAAAGAAATCGATAAACCCGCCCCGCGAGCCTCTAATTATTGTCAAAACAGCAAAAAGCACGCCAAAACATGATTTGACGTGCAGTTTAAACAAGCTAGTTGCTAATTGCTGAGTCTCAAACTAGACACCCAACTTAGGAGTCGAAGCTGTCGAAGTTGAAACGCCCCACACTGATGCAGATTCCTCGAAAGCCTTCTTCTGAGCGTCTAAAAACGTTACGATCGAAGCCTGTGCGGACTCTTTCAAAGCGGCGAAATTATCAACATAAGCCAGACCAGGATCGTCAAGTACGATCAAGTTGTTAGTAGGGGTAACAGATTGAGCAACCAAGCCGGGGTTATTCAGAGGATCGGACTCGACGACGCTAGAAGCAGTTACCGCACCCGCATCATTACCAGTCAAATCAATGCTAGCATCAGTTTTTGTTGCCGGCGGTTTTGGCGGAGTTGCCGGCGGTCTTGGCGGCGAAGGCACTGTGTTAGGGCCAGGCACGCTAAAGCTAACCGGGTTGGGCCCAGTTGCGATCGGGAACGGGTTGGGAACGCCAGGAGCGTTGAAAACTTCCAAAACCGAGTAAGTGTCCGGCAACAAATCAGGGAATAAAGCAATCCCATCAGCTTCCGTTCTTACCAGTGGCTCAGTTGTGGGATCGTAGCTACCGTTTTTGTTCAAATCCAAAGTAAATGGGATGCCTTGCAGAGGCCCTTCGTTCGGATCTAGTACACCGTTCTGGTTATCATCTTTGAATTTCTGAACTTTCAAATCATAGAGCCGAGTGTTGCCAATCAAAGCGCAAGTAAAAGTTTGATTGGGGCCGAGAACGATATCCAGCGGTTGAGTAGTCTGGACGAAGTTCAATTGAGCGGCAGAAAGCTCTTCTCGGACGCTATAGGTACCAGGAGCCAAATTGTTGAACGCGAAAGTACCAAATCCACTCGTAGTTTGAAAGGGTTCATTTTGCTGACGCACACCGTCGCGATTGGTATCGATATAGACGATAACGCCGTTAATGAACGGTTCATTTCCATCTCGATAGCCGTTCTGGTTCAAGTCCTCGAATTTGCAACCGGTGATGTTGCTGTTCGGCGTATTGGCAAAAGTAACGTTAGCGTTTTGAGTGCTCAGAGTCACGGGAACGACAGGAGTTGTCGAAGGTGAAAAACCAGCCGGTACGACTTCCCGCACCGTGTAATTGCCCGCTGGCAAGTCCCTAAATACTCCTCTCCCTTCGACATTAGTCTGTATTTGTTGTTCTCCGCTCTCAGGAGTCCCATTATTGTTGGTGTCGAGGAAAACGGTGACACCGTTAATGGGTGCTTCACCCATAGTTGGTTCGTAGCTACCGTTTGCATTCAAATCATTGTATTTGAATACATTGATTATTGGTAGAGTGTTACCAACAGGACTATTCCCTCCCACTGTATTATTAATTCCTACAGAAGAGAAGGTCAGTGCTGGCGAGGGGTTAGGTGCTGGTAATGGAACAGGTGTGTTTGCAAAAATCGGCCGTACACCCGTTGCTGGAATAGAAACTTCTCCCGGAAGCTGTTGAACGCCGTCGAGGTTGTTGTCTATGAATTTCGGGTCTTGTCGTCGCAGCGTATAGGTTGAGTCTGCTACTAACAGCGGTTGCTCTCGGCTGATCGTACCCTGGAATCGGGCCTGAGGCCCAGGTGCCGAAACCAGAGTGGGGTTGCCAGTAGTTGCTACTGGAAGATTGAGGTTACCTGGTCTGAAATCAGTGGTATTTCCTGCTATCGCTAAATCTGCTCGGGTTGCCAGTAAAGATAGTTGGGCTGGCGACAACAAGCTTCGTGGCAGTGTTGAGTTAAAAATTTCCAACACTGGGTAATTACCCGCTCGCAAATCCTTGAAGGTAGCGTTCCCATTCTCATCGGTGAATTGGATTTTTTCTCCTGGATTAAACTTACCGTCCTTGTTCTCATCTAAAATGAACGGTACTAGACTAACAGGGGGCTCCAATGAAGTACCAACTATGTTTCGTTGGCCGTTGAGGTCTAGGTCTTGAAATTTGTTAACTACAATTTGATAGAGCGGAGTATCGCCAACTTGAGCGCAGGCAAAGGTTTCACCGGCTGCTACCGTCACGTCCAGTACCGGAACGTTGTCGGGCGGAGTGCTTTGGGGAAAATCTTGTGTTTCTAAAGGTTCTGCGTTCGGATCGTTAACTTCTACTCCGGTTGCAGAACTAACTTCTCGCCTGATCCGTTCTTCCCGAATCTTGTAGGTTCCGGCTGGTACATTAAACTGCCATCGACCATTTTTGTCTGTTAAGGTGTTCAGTTCCCCTAGATCGCGTTGGCCGTTGCCATTGGCATCAATATATATCCTGACGTTTTTAATGCCCGGTTCATTCCCATCTCTAAAGCCGTCAGCATCTATGTCTAGGTATTTGCATCCTACAATCCGGCTCCCTTGCTCGATTGGGCCGTTGCCAAAGAAAACGTTGACATTGCTGTTTCCAAGAGTGACAGCGAGGGGATTCGGAGTCGTACTAGTTAAACCAGCAGGTATTGCTGTTTCGGTGATTAAGTAATTGCCGGCGATACGATTTATGAATGAGAACGCGCCGTTAGCGTCCGTCGTGGTTGTGCTTTCTGTCGGACGATTTAATACGCCGTCGCTGTCGGCCGCAGGTTCGAGGAGAATCGGGATGTTTGCCAGGCCTGGTTCATTTGGCTGTCTGATGCCATCCAGGTTCTGGTCAAAGAACTTGATTCCTAAAATTGCCGGGCCAGCATTCCCAACCACAACTGGCTGTAATTGCTGGGCTCTGAGCTCTTGCTCTTCGTTATTTGAAGTCATGATTTCTCTCCTTCACACCTAAATCCACGTAAATTACAGACTACTGTATGGGTTGTAAGTTGCTGAGTAGTTTTTACTAATAGCTGACAACCGCTACTCGATTTTACATACGTCTGCACTTGAGGTAATGTTCCCCATCTAACACAACAATGCCTCAAGCTTTGTCGCTGGCAAGTATATCAGGTTTTGAAGAGCCCTGGCAATTTGAGGGCAACATCTTCAAGATTTGCACGCCTTCTCTGTCCGTACATACTTGCTGTTTCGAGCTTTAAAAAGCCTAAGACTGAGTGTTCCCCCCTGATATCTAGTCCGGTGGCATCGTTCTTGTTTGTCATGGTTCGCTGTGGAGGGCGATCGCATTGTCTGGGATTGCCAAGTACACAGAACCAGCACCGATCGAGCTACCGGACTTGATATGACTTGCTTTGCCTGGAAATACGCCGATCGGGTTTGGGGGAATTGCCTGATAGTTTCTCACTCACAGAGATGCTACTGCCTCTGAATATTGCACCCAATATACAAGCCAGTTTCGGAGTTGCCGGAACTTAGGCTTGAGTGTTGGAGGTTGCCAACAATAGGGTATCACGCGATTGCCCTTTAACCTCTTCGTTATTTTTATCTGCGGTTTGGGATTCCGGCCGATCGAGCTTTGTGTCACCCTACATCACCGGGAAATCTCTCACACCCATCGGCACAACCGAGTGAGCGATCGCCGAATTAATTAATTCATTTCCCTTGACAATGTGGTTGATTTCTGCATTCAGATTCAGACCGACATTCTGTTGCTCAAGGTTAGGAATATTGCCTAAATTCGCAAAAGATCCATCACTCCAAAAATCACTAATTCGATAAATATCACGACCCTGCCTCGAAAGCAAGCTATCCGCCCCAATATTGCCAGCAGGTTCCCCCGCGTAGTTGCTGGCATCCGTCCGCGGGCGGTCATTCAAGGATTTAGCCGACCTATCCTCAGTATCTCCCGTCAGCAAATCTCCCGTCAGCAAATCGATGCTGCTGGCCCGAATCTCTGCCGATACAACAACCACCGCAGGCGGGGTCGTTAGAATGAAACCCGGCGGCGGAACTTCGCGGACAACATAACTACCTACCGGAACGTTGCGGAAACTGTAATTGCCTTGAACGTCGCTTAAGGTACTCGCTTCACCCGGATCTAAACTGCTGTTGTTGTTGAGGTCGATGTAAATTTGAGTGTTGGCGATCGGCGGTTCCCCGGGATCTAGGCGGCCGTTAGCGTTAAAATCGTTAAATTTCACACCGCTGATCGTGCCCGTTACCAACACGTTGCCAAAGCTGAGATTAGTGGCATTTGTGCCGTTGCCCACGGCGATCGGAGTCGGATTTGGCGTCGTTTGTCGAAAACCGGGTTGCGGGAGTTCCCTCACCAAATAGGTGCCTTGAGACAAATTGATAAAAGAGAAATTACCTTGCGGGTTTGTTAAAGTCGAAGGTTCGTTGGGATCTGGGGCGCCGTTGTTGTTGAGGTCGAGGTAAATCGGCCAGTTGGCAACTCTCGGTTCCGTCGGTTCGTTGATACCGTTAGCGTTGAGGTCGTTGAACTTGAAGCCGCTGATGCTGCCGGTGGGAAAATTGTTGCCGAAATTGACGCCGACAGCGTTGGTATTGCCGGTAATGTCGATCGGGCCTGGATTTTGCGTAGTCTGTACCCATCCCGGTTGCTGGACTTCCCTCACCAAATACCGGCCCGGGGAAACATTCGCAAAAGTGTAGTTGCCTTGCGGGTTTGTGATGGTGTTGGGTTCGCCTGGATCAAAGCTGCTGTTGGCGTTGAGGTCGATGTAAATTGGCCAGTTGGTCAGAGGTGGGTCTGTCGCATCTCTGACGCTGTTGGCATTGAGGTCGTTGTATTTGAGACCGCTGATGCTGCCGACAAAAAAGACATTGCCAAAATTGATGTTGTTGACAGTGGCGTTGGAAGTAACATTAACCGGGCCGGGGTCAGGCGTGGTTTGGCGAAAACCCGGTTGCTGGACTTCTCTGACCACATATGTATCTGCGGGAATATTGACAAAAGCGTAATTGCCCTCAACGTTTGTCAAAGTAACAGGTTCGCCGCCATCGAGCCTGTTGTTGCGGTTGAGGTCGAGGTAAATTTGCCAGTTAGCTAGCCCTTGTTCCCCGAGATCTCGGCTGCTGTTGTTGTTGATGTCGTTGAATTTTGTGCCTGCGATCGTCCCTGCGTTGAAGTTGTTGCCAAAATTGATATTGCCAGCGTTTGTCCCGCTGGTAATAGTGATGGGTGCGGGATTTGGGGTAGTTTGGCGAAAGTTCGGCTGCTGGACTTCCCTAACTTGGTAAGTTCCCGGCGGCAGGTTGGCGAAGATGTAGTTGCCTTGCGGGTTTGTGAGGGTGGAAGGTTCGTTAAACTCTGGCTGACTGTTGTTGTTGAGGTCGAGGTAGATTTGCCAGTTGGGAATTGGGACTTCTCCGGGATCGGGGCGACCGTTGGCGTTAAGGTCGTTGTATTTGGTGCCGCTGATGCTGCCGACTTGGAAGTTCCCGATGTTGACGTTGCCGATGTCTATTTGGCGGGCGGTTCTGGTGGGATTGCTGCTGGATTCGGACATGGTGTTGCTGAGGCCCAAGGAACGCGGTTCAATGTTTTCTGTAGGGCAATCTAGCAGTTTTTTTGCCAATTGCAGCTATTTGAGAGGCATAAATTTTTTTTAGGAAAGGGAAGGGGGGAAAAGTTGTGAGTTTTGAGTTAACTGGTTTCGAGGCTCTTCCTGGGAAACAGTTAATGCCCCATGCCCAATTCCCAATGCCGAACTTCCCACTTTTTTCCAGATTTGATGTACGATCGCTACCAGTTTTGCAGAGGTCGAATTCCCAATGTCCCAAAACTTGACAGCAAGCTGGAATGACGCCCGCGAGGTTCCGAGTTGGCTCGGAGGCTGGAGTTTGTGCGGTTTATTGCTAATGGGCTCGATCGCCTCTACTCCTGTTGCAGCACAGCTACCTACCTCCGAACAGAGTAACAGCAACAGCCCGAGCGCTCAAACAGGTGCGATCGTCCGCCCCGCAATCAAATTGGGCAGCCGCGGATCGGAAGTGATCGAACTCCAAGCTGCTCTTAAATTGTTGGGCTTTTACGCTGACACTGTAGACGGGGTTTTCTCGCAAAGCACGGCTAGAGCTGTATCTGAGTTCCAAGAAGCAGCAGGCATCGCTCCAGACGCAATAGTCGGTCAAGATACTTGGAACCGGCTGTTTCCTGCGGCTCCGAGCGCGATCGTCGAAAACCCCATAGCCAACGATCCTGTAACTGCCGACAACTCAGAGATTAGTCCCGAAGCGCAGCCAACCAATTTTCCAGTTTTGAGAAGACGAATGCGAGGGCCGGCAGTCAGAGATTTGCAAGAGCGGCTGCGGGCCAAGGGATTTTTGCGCGTGAGTGCTGACGGCGTGTTCGGCCCGGCAACTCAAGCTGCTGTCAAGGCGGCTCAGCGACAATATCAATTACCCGCCGATGGCATTGTCGGCCGCGCAACTTGGGAAGCTCTGCTGCGTTGACAGCAAGCAAAAAGTGCCGGCTATGCACGTTGCGCGATCTGGCGATCGTACAAATTGTTAATAATTGGTTTCGGGAGTATTTCTGCACGTCAAAAAGTGTCAAGTTTGGTAAACAAAGTGTTTTCATGCGCGCAGTTGGTGTTAACTTAAAAACATGAGGGGCAAAACCAAGAAGCACAAAAACTTGGATAAAAAATTTGGAATTAGAGTATTTGTCCCGCTCGGCTCTAGTTCGCAGGCAACGCCTGAACCGTGTAGCTTATTAGCAAAGAAAGGTTGATATTGCGATCGGGATTTGTTAAATAGCTTGAGGCTATTGCATAAATCAAAAGTTGCGATCGCACAACAGTCAAACACAGAAGTCTGAATAGACTCCGCTAGTAGCTAACTGGCCCGCAGAGTAGTTGCAAAAAAGTCCACCTTAGTTGTAGTTTGCTGAAACTCAGCAGAGCTAAAAACCCACTTGAATCAACTTAATTTACAAATGTTTTAGGGTCTGGCATCCGATATGCTAGGCCCTAAAATTTTGTAATTTTGAAGTAGTCATATCAAATCCGTAGCATCGGAATTAATATTACCCACAGCCTGGAAACGGCAGTGCCGTTTCCCTACAATTAATCGCAGTAGGGAAACGGCACTGCCGTTTCCTCTATATAATTCCGGTGCAACCGGAAACGATATCAGTAGTTTTTGACTGTTAACAGTCAACAGTCAACAGTCAAGTAATAACTAATGACCATTTCATTTAATGTCCTCAATTCGAGCATTCAAACCGTTAGCGCTGAGCATTTGTAGCAATTCCTCAGCTTTTTCGCGTTCCCGAAAAGCACCGGCTTGCATCACCGATCGCCCGCTGGAAAAAGAGCGAAAAGCACCGGGAACGAGAGATTTCATTTTTTGTAGATCGCCCGAACTGTTGGTATCCACCACAACTCGATACCGCAAACCCAAAGCAGATGGTCGATCGAATGACGGCGCATTCTCCCGGGAATCGGGCAAAGAATTCCCCCCTAAAGCAGCGGGTACATAGCCGCCCCTTCCGAGAGGAATGTTGCGGCCCGGAACCGGCAATCTACCTTCGGAAGAAACCGCAGTCGAACTATCAAAATTGGGAGGAATAATTGATTGCTGTACCGAAATTTCCGAAACAGATCGAGAATTAGGCTCGGGCACGGGAATTGCGATCGCCCCTGGGACTACCGGTGAAGCAGCGGCATTCCTCGGAGAAAGCTCTTGCCGCAACTGGGCGCTTCGCGGTGCGGGTCGATTTTGCACCGGTCGCCTGGAAACGGGCGCAGGTGGAGAAATTGGCGGTATTTCTACTCTGGGACTTAGCCGCCCGGGAGTGTAAGCAGGGAGAGAAGTTTCTGGGCCGCCGATGCTGGGAGGTCGATCGGCCCTTAGCTCAAAAGCACTTCCCCCAATTGGCGCAGGAGGGCTAAAAGTTCCCGCCACATCAACCGAGCCCGTCGTCCGGTTGCTCGACAATTGATTGCCGTAAGCTGGGATTACTTGACCTTTGGCCGCATTGTTGACATCGTATTGACCGTTGTTGCGAATGACATTCCCCCCCGGTTCGGTCGCAGTTCCCAAATCCGGCAGAGCTCTGGCGATCGCCACAATTCCGTCCCGGCGGTTACTCTCGATATAATTGTTGCGCAGCACCGGTCTAGCATCAGCTTGCACTACCACGCCGTCCTTATTTCGAGTAATTTTGTTGCCGATCAGCAGAGGCGAAGCGTTCTGCGCTACATTCACCCCAAATCCAGTGTTTTCAAACACATTATCTCGAACTTCCGGCTGGGAACTTCCAAAAATCGTGATGCCGTTAGCTCCATTTTTCGAGAAAACATTCCCGCCAATCGTCGGCCTGGAAGTACCCACTACCGAAATTCCGTCGTGAGTGCTGCCAGAAAAAGTATTGTTGACAACCGTCGGAGAACTCGATTCGATCCACAAAGCGTAACCGCGAGAGTTGGTATTCGTGACCGTCACCCCGCTGAGTCCCGCCCCGTCTGCGCCTAAAATCGCGATATTTTGACCCGCCGAAGTCGGACTGATAAAGTATCCTCCGCCTTTGATGACAATATTCTGACCCCGAGTGTTGGGATTTCCCTGAACTGTCACGCTGGACCTGAGCATTAATGGAAATTTTTCGCCGGATTGAGCGCTGTAAGTACCGGGCGCTAGCAAAATCGCTGTCTTGGGCGGGGCCACGCTTAAGGCGTAGGTAAGGGTTTTGAACGGAGATCGATCGCTGCCGTTGCCCCCCGTGTCGCTGCCCCCGGTCGAGCTGACGTACAGTATGTTGATGTCGCTCTGCGGCGTCTGAGAAAGTAGCTGCACTCCCGGTATCCCGGCAGCGATAACTGACGGTTGATGGTTGCAAAGGGCGGTGCTGGCAAAAACGAGCAAAAGGCAAGAACTCAAACAAGATTTTTGCGATCGATTTTCTTTGCACCAGGTGTGTTGTGAGTAAATCAGCATAAAAAAACGCAACTTATCTGTGAGTCGAGTTTCGCCTCCGGTGTTTCGTGTCGGGTTTTCGCGATCGAAGTTTAAATACGCCCGCCTGTTTGGGTTGTTCTCCCTTAATCTTTGGTGTTGTTCTGCTAACCTCACGGCTCTCCTCCCAAGTGTGGTATGCAGCTTAACGATTTCACTCTCATCAAGTTTGATCTATTATGCTTCGTTTTTCTCAAATTCAATAAAACTTAAAAATTTGTCTAAATTAAATCGGTTGAAGTAAAAATTAGACCGATCGCTTTGCTACGATCTTGACCAAGAATTTCTTGATGGTACCCGCCACGTGATTTATCCGTGGAATCAATCGAAAGCATCTCAAATCTAAAATCCTCAAGCCCCCGAATTGATCCGTGGGGTCAATCCAAAATCCAAAATCTAAAATCTAAAATCGAATGAAGGCGTGGGAGAATATAGCGGTTTGACTGGTAGGATTAATTATAATTAGGGTGGTTCTGAATGACCGACAAACAAAACAGAACTTTACCGGCACAGCCAGCACTCTGCCGGATCTTAGATGCAAATTTAGATCGATCGCGCGAAGGGTTGAGAATTATTGAAGAATGGTGCAGGTTTGGTCTCAACAACGCCAATTTGGCTGGCGAGTGCAAGCAACTGCGTCAAGAATTGGCTGCTTGGCACGTCGCAGAACTTCGCAGTGCTAGGGATACGCCTGCAGATCCGGGTACGGAGTTGACTCACCCGCAGGAAGAGCAGCGTTCGAGCATTCAGCAGCTACTGGAGGCGAATTTCTGTCGGGTGGAAGAAGCTTTGCGGGTACTCGAAGAGTATGGCAAAATTTACGATCGGAATATGGGCGCGGCTTTTAAGCAGATGCGCTATCGGGTTTATACTCTCGAAAGCAATTTGCTGGCTTATCGGCGCTACCAGCAGTTACTTCGATCGCAGTTATACCTTGTAACTTCGCCGAGAGACAACTTGATGGGAGTTGTGGAAGCTGCTTTGCAAGGCGGACTGACTTTGGTGCAGTACCGCGACAAAAGCTCAGACGACGGCGCAAAGCTGGCCAACGCGCGCCAGCTTTGCGAACTTTGTCACCGCTACGATGCTTTGCTGATTGTGAACGATCGCGTGGATTTTGCGATCGCAGCCGATGCCGACGGCGTACACTTAGGACAGGGAGATTTGCCTGTGGCGGAAGCGCGCAAGTTGCTCGGCCCGGGACGGATCATCGGTCGTTCTACTACGAATGGCGAGGAAATGCAGCGAGCTATTGAAGAGGGAGCCGACTACATTGGAGTTGGGCCGGTTTACCACACTCCTACTAAACCTGATAAACAGGCGGCGGGTTTGGACTATGTGCGGTATGCTGCTGATAAGTCGCCGATTCCGTGGTTTGCGATCGGCGGAATTGATATCAACAACCTCGATGAAGTATTGAATGCTGGAGCTCAAAGGGTTGCCGCAGTACGGGCGATTATGGAAGCAGAACAGCCTACTTTAGTCACGCAGTTTTTCATATCGCAGTTGATTCGGATGCAGAATCTGAAAGCTCAGAAAGCTTTGCAGGGGAAAACCTAGTAACCGAGGACACGGCAATGCCGTTTCCCTACCCGGATATAATTGTAGGGAAACGGCATTGCCGTGTCCTGACTGTGGGTAATATTAATACCGATGCCACCGGATTTTATATAACTAATAACTAATAACTGATGATAAATCAAATTGCGCTGCAAGTTAACGGAGAAACCCGCAATTGTGCGATCGACACAACGTTACCAGAATTACTAAAACAATTGGGATTAAACCCGCGCTTGGTGGCTGTGGAGTACAACGGCGAAATTCTGCACAAACAATTTTGGGAAACCACACAGATGCAAGAGGGCGACATCTTAGAAGTTGTCACAATTGTCGGGGGAGGCTAGCCAATTTTTAGGAGTAAAAACGAGAGTTTTTCCTGCTTCTCTGGTTCTTCGTAAGCACCCAGAGTCCTTTCTCCGGGGAAACCAATTGCAAAAAGCTCTGCCTCCTGTAACTTTCTAATAACATAGAAAATCAGGAGGCAGAGCCTCAATTATATGCGTTCCCAGGCATAGCCTAGGAACGAAGAATTAAACTGCGACAGCTTCAGCCGCGGGTTCAGCCACAGGTGCTGCTACAACAGGATAAATGCTGACTTTCTTGCGAGTTTTGCCTTTTCTTTCAAAAGTCACCACACCGTCAATCATGGCAAACAGAGTATCATCTCTGCCGATACCAACATTATTACCGGGGTGAACTTTAGTGCCGCGTTGGCGGATCAAAATGTTGCCAGCTTTGACAACTTGACCGCCGTACTTTTTGACACCGAGACGCTGAGAATTAGAGTCGCGTCCGTTACGTGTACTGCCTGTACCTTTCTTGTGGGCCATAATATCCTCAACTGTATTTACTATGTTTTATTCTGAATCAGTTTCGGCGGTTTGGGGGGTTTCAACAACTGCTTCAGTTAAGTCTCTGGCTGCTAAGACTGTACCGTTGACGCTAATCGAGTCAATCATAAAGCGAGTTGTTTCTTGACGGTGCCCTTTTTTCTTCCGAGTTTTCTTTTTCGGCTTCATCTTGTAGACGAGGACTTTGCGGCCCCGGAAATGCCGCAGAACCGTTCCTTCTACACTGGCATTTTCTAGTAGAGGCTGGCCGATATGAACCTCGCCTTCGTGCTGGATCAGAAATACTTTGTCTATGGTGACTTTGGATTCAGCTTCGACGTGAAGCAGTTCGATGTCGTAGAAGCGGCCTGGTTCTACCCGAAATTGTTTGCCGCCGGTTTCAATGATTGCGTAAGTCATGGGATGGTTGTTGAGATTGCCGTACAGGTAGCTGATGAGTCTTTGGTCATTGGTCGTGGTGGACTTTTGACTGCTGACTGCTCTCCAGCTTTTGGAATGTCTTAACCTGATCCGAGCCGGATTTAGACAGACAATCTACTATTATTGCGGATTGTTGGAGTTTTGTCAAGGTAAAATGTAATTAATCTTTTCTAATTGTTAGTTTGAGAACAGATTGGTGGCGACGAACTACGGAATGCTTACAGAGTTAAATGTAGATTTTCTCGGATTCTCTCTTCTGAAATAGGGCAGGTAAAAATGGCAAATCGCATCGTGGAATTCTTAAAGACTGATATCAAAGAACTGTGTTCCGCCGACGCAGCGGAGGCAATCGGAGAAGCTGGGAAAACAGCCGCAGAAGTGGCAAAAATGTTCAAAGAACAAGGGCTGGACAATAATAGCAACTTGCTGCTAGAGGTTTTGAACTCTCCCTTAGCTCAAGTTGTGGGAACTGGATTGCCATTGGTCGGGATTGCGGCAAAACTGCTGGCACTTTTTATAGAAAAAACTCAACAGCAGCCGACTTTAGCTGAGTGCATTTTCTTCGTCAGTCAGGAGGCTTATCTGGAAAGTTTTAAGGATTTTATTGGACAAGACGCAAGTTTGTTAAATCACATCGGGCAAACTCCGGTTTCCGATAAAGTCAAGCAGTTGCTTAAAAAATTGGCAGAATTGCAATTTAGCGATAAAGCAGCCAAAGAAACTGTTATTTGCTTCCGCGATTCGATATTAGCTAAAGAATTTAACCTAGTGCTATCAGAACGGCTGCAACAAGCGGGACTAAATGCCGATGAAGCTCAAATTTTGACAAAGAGAGTTGCTGCTAATACTCACCACTATTTGATCCAAGCTTGGGCAGTTTCCGGCGATGCAATGAAACATCTGGGACAGCCTTCTATCAGCGAATGGCGGGAAGAACAGGAGAAATATCAAAGCATTGACAAATACCTGAAAGACCAGATTCGGTCTCTACCGGAAAAACGCGTATTTGAAGAAATTTTTTTCTTCAAAGATATCTACGTGCCTCTGAAGGCAAAGCCAATTGATAAAAATGGTGAGGTTAATAAGCGTACAACAGCATTTGATTTAGAAACTTGGGCAAAGCAATTGCTTGAGGATGAAAGCAAACAAAATCGGGTGATGTTTGTCGAAGCTGGGCCTGGACGCGGTAAAAGCGTTTTTTGTCGGATGTTTACTGACTGGGTGCGGCAAAATTTGCATCCAATTTGGACACCCGTGTTAATTCGACTGCGAGAGATTCCCACATTGCAAAAGAGTTTTCGAGAAACGCTAAAAGAAGCTGTTAATACTCGTTTTGCTAGCGATGACGGCTGGTTGACGGATCGAAATACGCGATATTTGTTTTTCTTGGATGGTTTTGATGAGTTGGTGATGGAGGGGAGAAGTAGCGGCGGTTTAGAGAAATTTCTCAAGCAAGTAGGACAATTTCAGCAGGACTGCGATCAGAATTCGGAAATGGGGCACCGGGTTTTGATTACTGGGAGAACTTTAGCTTTGCAAGGAATTGAAAGGCAAATGCCAGATAACTTGGAGCGAGTCGAAATTCAGGTAATGGATGACGGACTACAGCAACAGTGGTTGAGCAAGTGGGAAGCTCTATTTGGGGCGGAAGAAACCTCAGCTTTTCAGCAGTTTTTGCAACATCAAAGCTGTCCAGAAAATGTAAAATCCGAACTGTCGCGAGAGCCGCTCTTGCTTTATCTGTTAGCGGCGATGCACCGGAACAACAGGTTGAAAGTTGAGGCTTTTCAAGGAACTAACAGCATTCAAGCAAAAATTTTGATTTACAACGAAGCTGTGAATTGGGTACTCACAGAACAGCGCTCTAAATCACTCAATCTCCATTTAACAGGATTGGACACAGAGAATTTGCGGCGCATCTTGACAGAAGCAGGGTTGTGCGTGGTGCAGTCTGGAGGGGAACGCGCTCCTGTAGCGATGATAGCGGAACGATTGAAAGAAGATGAGTCGGTTAAAGAATTTCTTGAGGAAGCACAAAAACGGATTGATGATCCTCTGACAAATGCTTTGGCTGCTTTTTATCTTCAGCAAGGCAGCAAAGAAGGTTCTGTAGAGTTTGTACACAAGAGTTTTGGTGAATTCCTCTGTGCGGAACGATTGAAAGAAAGTTTGCAAGAGTGGACGGAACCGGGAAACAAACGTATAAAATTTAATACTCAAGACCCTCAGATGGACTGGGAGATTTATGATTTGTTGGGTTATGGGCCGCTGACGGAAGAAATTGTGGAATATCTAATGGGGTTGTTAACAACTCGGGCTGTTGCAGGGGAGGAAAATCAATTTCGCCCTGTAGAGTTATTCCAGCGTTTGGAAAATTTTTATCTGGGGTGGTGCAAGGGGGAATTTATTGATGAGCCGCCGGAAAATTTGCCTCAGAAGAAGATGCGCCTACTGCGAGATCAATTGAAACCCCAAAAATTGGGACAGCGACAAATAGATGTTTATGCTGGTTTGAATGTGATGATTTTGCTGTTGGAGTTGCACCGTTACGGTCAGGAGACACCTGAATTTAAAGACAAAATGGTGTTTTATCCTTGTGGGAAACCTAATGCTGAAGGTAAACTTGACGATGCAAGTCGGTTGTTGCGTCTCATCGGTTATAGCTGTTGTGTTGGGTATTTTGGCTTTCTCGACACTGTTGGGAGATTCCTCAGCGGCGCATACCTCAGCCGCGCAGACCTCCGCGCCGCAGACCTCAGCGACGCAGAGCTCAGCGACGCAGACCTCAGCCGCGCAAACCTCAGCCGCGCAAACCTCAGCCACGCAAACCTCAGCGGCGCAAACCTCAGCCACGCAGACCTCAGGCGCGCAAGCCTCAGCGACGCAGACCTCAGCGACGCAGACCTCAGTGGCGCAAACCTCAGCAGCGCAAGCCTCAGCGACGCAGACCTCAGCGACGCAGACCTCAGTGGCGCAAACCTCAGCAGCGCAAACCTCCGCAGCGCAAACCTCTGGGGCGCAAACCTCAGCAGCGCAAACCTCCGCAGCGCAAACCTCAGCGGCGCAGACCTCAGCGACGCAAACCTCAGCGACGCAGACCTCTGGGACGCAAACCTCAGCGGCGCAAACCTCAGCGGCGCAAACCTCAGCGGCGCAAACCTCAGCGATCGCACTATTGGAGATATCAAATGGGATGAAGACACAAACTGGGAGAATGTTCGAGGTTTGGATACAGCCGTTTTTGTTCCAGAAGCGTTAAGGCGACAGCTAGGAATGCAGTAGAAACATTTTTCCAGGCTTGGCGTATCATTTTTATGAACAGGCTTTCCGGCCTGTTCCACAAAGACAGAATTTTCTGGTGGGGTGGGCCCGAGAGTACGCGCACTTGGCTAGAGTTTGAGCATCCCACGATCGCAGATGCGGCCATCTATCCCTATATCGCTTTAGCGAGAGATGGCAAGATTGAACTCGATGCTTATCCCAATGTTTTGAATTGGATCGATCGGGTGAAGCAACTCTCTGGTTATATTCCCATGTTGGGAATCTAGGCATTTTGAACATCGCCGAGTTAAATAAGTAGACAAGGAGTTAGATTTTATGCCTCGTCAATTTGGTACGATCGCTTTTACTCCCGCAGTGAAAGCCATGCAAGAAAAAATGGGTTCCCGCGAGAACTATGAACGCTTTGTGGCTAAAGGTGCAGATAATAATTCCATCAATCCCGATCTAGAGCAATTTATTTCCAGTATGGAAGGATTTTATCTAGGCACTGTGAGTTCTAGTGGCTATCCCTACATTCAGTTTCGCGGCGGGAAAGCAGGATTTTTAAAGATTCTCGATCCGAGAACTTTGGGATTTGCGGATTTTCGTGGCAATGTGCAATATATCTCTGTGGGAAATCTTGCTGAAAATGATAAAGCATTTTTGTTCCTAATGGATTACCGTCATCGCCGGCGCCTCAAGATTCTAGGTCGCGCCCGCGTTGTGGAAGACGATCCAGTAATACTTGCCCGAGTTCGGGATACAGACTATGATGCAACTGTGGAAAGAGCGATCGTATTTGAAATTGAAGGCTGGGATTGGAACTGTCCGCAGCATATTCCGATTCGCTATTCTGAAACGGAAGTAGAAGCAATGCAGACCAGAATTAGAGAGTTGGAGAAACTTTTAGCAGCTAAAAACCCTAATAACGTAAATACTCCCGATCCACCGGCGCCCATCAATTAACAAGCAAGAACAGCATTGAATAAGTAGCCGATACTGATGCTCTCCCAAAGTACGATCGACCCTGTGGTTTACCGTGTGGTTTGTAGCGAGCACAAAGAGTCCTCATCAATAAGGAGTAAAGTCCTGACTGCCAACGATCGCCCTTAATTATCTTCAAAAGGGCGATCGACCTGGGTTCAAGCCGTCGCAGAACATTTGCGCGATCGTAACAATTCCAAAGCTTGCTGTTTCACCCGACCTTCCATCACCTCTTTTTGCAAATTAATAAAAGCCTCAAAATCTTCTAAACCGTACTTAGTCATCTGCAACTGCTGTCGCAACTGTTCTTCGGCCTCAACCGTTAAGTAACCTGTTGCCAAAGCTTTGCGGACAATTTTACTGATTAAAGTCATAGTAGCTTCACCCTGAATACACCTACGTTAAAACACTGAAGTTTTGTCAAACGACTAACTCAGCTTTTAGTTTGTTTCATAATTACCCTTCAAATAGGTTAAATCTACCTTAAGGTCTATGTAAATAAAGTTATTTTTGATACATCAATGAAACTGTAGCGATTTTAAATGTAGAGTGCGATTAAATTGGTATCTTGAGTTTATGTCAGACAACATTATCCTTCAAATACCTTACATCTATCTTAAGGCATATTTAAACATAGCGATTTGTGACATTGGCAATTGTAGAGATTTAAAATGTAGAGTGCGCTTAAATTGGTGTATTTAGTTTCTATCTAACAACAGCCGCCATTCTCTCACAGCAAAAGGAGGAACCAGCAATTCTGTTTCTTTTTGATTTTTCACGGGCAAATTCAACCGCAAAGGTCGATTACTTTCCACTTGTGTAACTATTGATTTAAAATCGTATTCTCCAATATTAATTGGCAAATCAGACTCGCTCCAAATATCATTTGCCTTGCCAATTTCCCGCTTTCCCGCCGCAACTTTCAGCGGAACCGGGTGCTGCATTTCTATTCCTGGAAATCCTACTAATCTCAGATTTAAAGACTTTACTACTCCCGACTTTACTCGCTTGTACAAAACAACTTGCCACGCTTTGTCATCAGTATCCCGCAGGCTTTGTACGGATCGGAACATTACTGTCTCGGCAGTTTCTGGATATTTGTGAATCGAAGCCAAAGCGGGCGGGTTAACCGCTAAGATTAGATACAAGCACAAGAGAATTACAGTTAAAGCCTTGAAGAGGGAAGGTTTTGTACTGAGATTGTTCATAGGATGACCAAAATATCCCTTGCTACCCAAAAGTTTAATAGATCAAAAAGTAGGGTACGTCGCACGCACCCTACTACTCATTTTAAACCTAGATCAATCCAACTGCCTGCTTAGGCGGGGGGAAGAGCATAAAAAGCAACCCCCTCATCCCGGAAATCTGACCTCGCCTGTACCGCCAGCCGATCCGCTTGGCTTGCGGTGAAAAAGTGTGTAATATTTTGCGGATTTTCCCGTTCCCTCGCCAGGTTAGTAAAACGATAGACGGGTATTGCACCCGAAACTGCCGTGTTATATGAATTGAAAACCTCCCCCTCAGCACGGAACTGGGGTAGGTTGTCGCGAATAAACTGTATGTCAGTAGGTTTATTCGTAAAGAAATAGGTTCCCGATCCCGTATTGAAGAAGCGTTGAACCTTTGCGTTACCGTTGGCTGGAGCGATAAATTCATCGCCTTCACTCTGGTAACGAGAAGGGTTGTTTAGTCGGTCATTTTTCTCTGACGGGTCTGTGGTATAAAAATGCCCTCCTGCCTGCTTGTCAAAGAAACGCCGGACGGGAAGATTCCCTGTTAGAGGGTCGCCGAAACCGCCTCCGATGATGTTGCCTTGTGTATCTAAAGGCGCACCTGTTGCGGGGTCTTTCAAGGCGACAGTGCCACTGGGAGTTGAAACCTGTAATGTGAAAGGCTCAGGAAGTGATGTTAAGGTCTGGGGGCTAGTCACGCGGACTACATAGTCCACACCAGGCTGACTTGTAAGCGGGGGAGCAGTATTACGTGGTAGGTCACCAACACCCGGCGCTATTTTTGAGTTGAGGCTGCCGCCGCTATCATCATCCTGAGCAACAAGAATACCCCTATCAGCGACATTCGCACCCCTGCTGCCTTTGAATACCTGAAAGACTTGCACGTAAGGGTCATAGCTACTGCCCACATCATTTTTAAAAAGATCGATTGATATTGGCTGATTAACTAACTCTACCTCTAAGATGTAATCTTTAGCGCGAGTTGTTGTATCAATAGAACCCAAGGGAGGTATGATAATCTTGTCAGTTGCAGTTAGCCGATTGGTCAGTTGAATTGATGCCATTTAAGGTGTCCTATTAACTTTTATGACAGCAGGTGTTATAAAATCCTGCTCTCTACATTTATAAAACACTCAATACCGATAAGTTACCTAAGAGTTGTTAGTATTTTTATTAGGTATTTTTGTGAAAACTACTCAATTTGGCATATTATACAGAAAGTTTCCGTATAACTACGAGTTATAAAGATGAGGTAGCTACTGGACAAAAATTTTATCCATAGGTATTGGAAGGACAGAAAAAGATGCTAACAGAAAGACCTTTAGCTATTGATTATTCTCAACAAGATGCAACTTCAAAGTTTGTTCCGCGCCCGCTCATTCACTCCAGTCATAACGCGGGATGGAAAAATATTCATCTAGCACACTATCAACTGCCTGCAATGGAAATTCCAGAAATATCTGGTTTGCAACATATAATTTGTCTTCCATTTTGGAAGCAGCCAACAGAAATGGAATTAGCCTTTGATGGTAAGAGTCACCTAGTGCAGCATGACCGGGATGAAACGGGTTGCATTGAAATCCTTCCTGCTTACACACCTATTAAGGCTAGGTGTAGTCAGGAATTTGATATCACTCACTGCTACCTTGAGCCTACATTTCTTAATCATGCCGCCTATGAGTCAGTAAACCCAGATCGAGTTGAAGTTAATCTGACGCTTAAAAAACCCGATCCGCTAGTTTGGCAAATTATCTTAGCACTGACAGCAGTATTGGAAAACGCTCCAAATAATAGTTGCTTTTATGCGGATTCAATGGCGACGGCTCTAGCGGCTCATTGCTTAACATATTACTCAACCTGTAAGCATACTCTGATGGAATATGAAGACGGCTTGTCAAAATACAAACTGAAGCAAGCTATTGAATACATCAACGATCGTTTTAGTGAAAATGTATCGTTAGCAGAAATTTCAGCCGAATTAGTTATGAGTCAATACTATTTCTGTCGATTGTTTAAGCAATCTACTGGAATGACTCCTCATGCCTACTTAATTCAGCAACGAGTAGAGCGAGCGAAGCAACTACTGAAGCAGAAAGAACGGACAATAAACAATATTGCGATCGAGTGTGGCTTTGCCAATCCCAGTCATTTTGCAAAGTGCTTTCGCCGATACACAGGCATTTCACCTAAACAGTTTCGCATGATTTAGCAAGAATATGTTCAAATCGCAAAGAAGTGTTCGACTTGGACTGGCAAAACAGATTAAAGTCGCTTACATAGAAACTCGGATGCAGATCGTTTGCTTAATCATTTGCCTGGGATAATCATTTAGATTCTACTTGCCTGCTCAGCAGTTAGACACTTAGGTAATTTGTTTAGGAACAAATGGGATAGGACTTACGCATTCCAACAGTGTAGCAAAGCTAAGGGATGGCTTCGCTTCACTCGCAATGACAGAATTACGTTGTCTATGCGTAAGTCCTGTGGGAGTATAATGCTAAGGTGCGATCGCTAAGTAATACCATTTCTCCAAAATCATACAATAATCGAGTTGACGGGGTGTTTACTTATTATGAATATACATGACACAGCGAAATAAACCTTTACAAATACCAGCACAGAAGTTTATAGAAGCTGAGGCTTGCTGGAATCTCCAACAGTTATATGCAGACTTGACAGCGGCCAAGCAAGAATATGCTACCAGTAGAAAGCAGCAACTCACCCCTTTAGAAAAAACGTACCTGCGAGGATTGCTTTGCAATTATAGTCCGTCGGAAATTGCCGTCGCACTCCATCGTAAATGCACGGGTATTAGAGTAGATTTATCAAGAGGGCTGTATCGCTACATAGAAGTTTTGACGCTGCAACAACCCAAAGACTGGAAAGAAATCCCAAGTATGCTAGAAATATATGGTTATAAACAAAATAGTAGCGGAGAAACATTGCATTCTACATTGATAAATTCTGCCCAAACTCCCCAATTTTCCATCGAAAATCGAACTGAATGGGGGCTGGGGGTAGATACGTCTATTTTCTACGGACGTACAACAGAACTTGCTAACTTAAGGCAATGGATTTTACAGGAAAACTCTCGCTTAGTTGCTATATTGGGTATGAGTGGCATTGGCAAAACTGCTTTAGCATCTAAGCTAATAAATATGATTAAAGACCAGTTTGAGTGCTTGATTTGGCTCAACCTCAGTCATGCACCTCTATTGGCATATACTCTGGGAAATTTAATCGAATGTTTATCCGATCGACCGCTAAGCGATTTAGAGAAATTGCGGTTAGTTAGTAACTATAAAAAAAACTTTTTTCAAGCGCCGCTTGAATTTTCCCTGGACAGTCTAATTGCTTCCACAAATGCAATAGAAACGACAATCATCGCTGAGGCTATCCAGCGCCTGATTCACTGTTTACAAAAGCATCGATGCTTGATAATTTTAGATGGGTGGGAAGCTGTTTTCTGCACTGGGCAGTTAACAGGAAACTATCGAAAAGGGTATGAAGTATATGGGGAACTTCTGAAACAAGTAGGAGAATTGCAGCATCAAAGTTGCTTAATGTTGACTAGCTGTGAAAAACCTAAAGAAATTGCAGCGTTAGAAGGTCAAAATCAATCTGTACGGTCATTTAAATTGGGTAGTTTGGGACAAGCGGCAGTGGAAATCTTTAAAAATAAGGGTTTGTCTGAAGAAGGTCAATACTCAGAATTGATAGAGGCTTACAGCGGCAATCCTTTAGCGTTAAAAATAGTAACAACAACTATTAATGATATGTTTGGCGGAAGCATTGCTAATTTTTTAAGAAATGGGCCGTTGCTGGGAGATTATAGCGATACGTTATCTCGGCAGTTTCATCGCTTATCAGGATTAGAAATTAAGCTATTACACAGCATAGCGAAAGAAGTCAAGCCTGTTGGGTGTGAAAATTTGTACTCAAATATTCAGCAAGATCGGGATTCAGAATTGCTGAAGGCGCTGGAATCGCTTTTAAGGCGATCGCTAATTGAAACAGTCCAAGCCGAAAGTGAAACTCTGTTCGCGCTTCAACCTGCGATCAAGAAATATCTGATGTCTGTGGCAAGATTGCCTAAGCTGTAAATAATCTACCGAGGTTCTATTTCCAATCGGTTTCGGCTTGGGATAGCACGTAAGCTGAAACATCGATAATTTGTTGTTCCGACAAACGATCTTTGTAAGCGGGCATAATACCTTTACCGTTGGTTACTAAGTTGGAAATATTGGCGATGGAATCCATGCCGTATTTTTTTAATGCTTTTTGTTTCAAGTTTTTGCCGCGCCTGATAATATTGCTGCCGTTGATGTGACAACCTGCACAGTTGGCGCTGAAGACTTCGGCTGCGGTTGCGGGATTTGTAGCTGTATCTGCGAGGGCAATTTGGGAATTAGTGGCGATTTCCACAAAAGCCAGTATCAGTATCAATACAAAAGCGCTGAGAAATTTTTTAAATTTATTTAGCGAAATCATCTATTTGCAATCTAAAAAATAGTGCTGGATTTAATGATATCACTAAATACGCATTTTGGGTTAATTCAGCGATTCATTCTTCCCAATCGAATGTGCGGGAAACTGCTTTTTTCCAAAAGCGATATTTTTGCTCGCGAAGTGCGATCGGCATTTTCGGCTCCCAAGTACAATCCACCGCCCAATTGTCCCGCAATTCGGCTAGCTGACTCCAAAAACCCACCGCCAAACCTGCCGCATAAGCCGCGCCGAGTGCAGTAGTTTCTGCTACCACAGGCCGCACCACAGGCACTCCCAAAACATCGCTTTGAAACTGCATCAGCGTGTGATTTCCCACCATTCCTCCGTCTACTTTTAAAGACAAAAGCTGCACTGCTGAATCCTGATTCATAGCGTCCAATATTTCTCGCGTTTGCCACGCTGTAGCTTCCAATACTGCGCGGGCAATGTGTGCCTTAGTAGCGTAGCGAGTTAAACCTGCAATTACTCCCCGGGCGCTGTCTTTCCAATAGGGCGCGTAGAGTCCAGAAAATGCCGGGACAACGTAAACTCCGCCGCTATCTTCGACTGTATTTGCTAATGTTTCTACTTCCGCAGATGTGTTGATGATGCCCAAATTGTCCCGCAGCCACTGCACTAAAGCTCCGGCGATCGCAATACTGCCTTCCAAAGCATACACAGCGGGCGCTTCCCCCATCTTGTAGGCGACTGTTGTCAGTAATCCTTGCTTTGAAGGGACGATCGCCTCACCGGTATTCAGCAGCATAAAACAGCCCGTACCGTAAGTATTTTTCGCCTCCCCGGGACTGAAACAAGTCTGCCCGACGAGGGCGGCTTGCTGATCGCCCAAAGCAGCAGCAATCGGAACACCTGCAAGCAATCCTTTGGCAGTTCCAAAAACTTGACTCGAAGGGCGAATTTCTGGCAGCATCTGGCGGGGAATTGCCATTATTTCCAAAGTTTCGGCATCCCAATCGAGGGTTTGCAAATCCATCAGCATCGTGCGGCTGGCGTTGGTAACATCGGTAATGTGCGCACCGCCAGTCAGGTGCCAAATCAGAAAAGTATCGACATTGCCAAAAATCGCATCCCCTCGATCTGCAGCTTCCCGCAATGCTGGAATATTGTCCAGCATCCACTTAATTTTTGGCCCGCTGAAATAAGTAGCCAGCGGCAAACCGCATCGTTTTTGAAATCGATCTTTGCCTTCAACTTCAGCTAATTTTTCGCAAATTTTGTGAGTGCGGGTATCTTGCCAAACAATCGCATTGCCGTAAGGTTTGCCAGTGTTTTTGTTCCAAACAATTGCAGTTTCTCGTTGGTTGGCTATACCGAGTGCAGCAATATCTTTCGGGTCGATATTGCCGATTTCGAGAGCATTTTTAATCACGCTTTGGGTGCGCTGCCAAATTTCCTCGGGATTATGTTCAACCCATCCTGGTTGCGGATAGATTTGCTGGTGTTCTTGTTGGTTGCTGCAAATTATCTGTCCCCGGCGATCGAATATGATAAACCGGGTGCTGGTAGTTCCTTGGTCGATCGCTGCTACGTATTTTTTTGCCACTTGTCTAAAATATGTTTAGTAATGAAGTCTTTAACGTATATGATACTATATCGAGAAGTCAAATTAATGTCAAAAACTTTAGCTTAGGGAACTCCACAAGTTGAAACTGGCAGATTTGCTGAGGCTCGATCGCACAATTAAGGTTATTGGCTTTGACGACGCTCCGTTTTCTCGGACAAGCGGCAGTTTGGTGTCGATCGCGGGCGTAGTCTGCGGGGGAACTCGATTTGAAGGAATGGTGTGGGGACAAGTCCTCCCAGACGGATTAGATGCCACAGATGCTATTTCTGGGCTACTCCTCGGAGGCAAATTTATACCGCAATTGCATCTGGTTTTGCTAGACGGAATTGCTTTCGGCGGCTTCAATATTATTGACCTTCCAGAGTTAGCATCGCGGCTGGAAATTCCGTGCGTTGCTGTCATGCGCCGCCAACCAGATTTAGCTGCTGTTGAAAAAGCCCTCGGTCATTTACCCGACTCGGAATACCGTTTAGAATTGTTGCGCCGCGCTGGTAAAATCCACGCTTTTGAACCTTTCTTTTTTCAAGTTTGCGGCGAAAAACCCGAAGTAATTGCGCTGGTACTCCAGCGTTTGACAGACACTGGTAAAGTTCCTGAAGCTTTGCGTTTGGCTCATTTGATTGGTGCGGCGGTCATTACTGGAGTTAGCGGCAGTTCTGCTTGAATCATTGTTAAGAACGGGCAAGATGCCCGTTCCACAAAGACTGAATTTTCTTGTGGGGTGGGCATCCTGCCCGCCCATGAAAGGCTGATTGACAATGATGCAATATCTCAGTTTCTATTCGCTTACTTACACAATTTCGCCGTCTAATTCACCGAATTCGATTTGAGTTCCCAACGCCAAAGTTAAGGTACTTTCAGGTTCTACCATTTTTAGATCGCCTTGAATGTCTGTAGCCCACCAAGCGCGATCGCACAAATTTGTCAATCCTAACGAAAGCTCGTTTCTCGATCGAGAAGTGACTATAGCTACAAGACCGTTAGATGCTGCGGCTGTTAAACTCGGTATGTCAGAGGTCAATAGTTGAGTTCCCGCACTTAGAGGAATCACTCGACTGCCTAATTTCAGGGAAAATTGGCTGCTGGTAAAAGAATTTACTGCGGGCTGAGCTGATATAAAGGTAGGCGGAATATTTGTTGGTGTTGGGGCTGGCAAGTCAGAGTTTCCTACTGTAATTGTACAGTTGCCGATTTTCTTTTGGTCGCCCGATCGCAAATAACTCACCTCCCCGCTATCAATATTCTCGCAAACAATTTGACCTGCTTCCAATTGAAACCGCATGGCCAAGGGCGAAACATTAGGAATGCAGATAATAGACAAATTTTCATCGCTGCCAAAAGTGATAGGTTCCGAACCCAGAGTGAGAGTGCGATTTGCTCCGGTATCGTAACTAATTACCAGCCAAGCTTTGTTGAACAAAGTTTCGGCTACAACCAACATAATGCCAATCCAAAAACCGATTGCAGCACAGCCAGCTAAACGGCCCGCAGTACCGGATAAATTGTAAGCAAACAGAATAAACAAACAGCCGCCCAAAACTCCTCCAACACCGCCGCCTCCCGTGCCGCGAAGCGCTCCCAAATTAGGAATCCGCTGTGCAAGTCCAAGTCCTAACAAACTGCCAGCTATTCCCCAGCAAATTACTCGCAATAATTCGTTGTTGCCATCGCCAATCCCGCTGTAAATACCTTCGGCGATCGCCCCAGAAATGGCTCCTGCTATTAAACCAAACAATCCGCCATTTTTTAAAGCCTGTTTAATTTGAGGCTTGCCTTTGATATAGTAATAATAGCCGAACATGATAGCAGCAGCAATGCCACCCCCTACCAGCCCAAACCATCGAGCTGTGGACAATACACTGTCAAAAACAGATTCCGAACCAGTGAGCCCCTGCATGAAAGGTTCGGTGATTAGATTGCCGGCGAAACCGCCGACAGCACCGCTAATGCCAAACTGTAAAGCTTTTTTAAGGGCTGATAGATTTCTTTTCACGGCGCACCAGATTTAAAGTGAGAGTCAAATCTAGCTACAAGCTCGAAAGTCACGATTTCCGATGATCTGATATCTTGCACCACGATCGAGAACAGGCTTTCGGGCCTGTGAAGCGAAGAGTGAGTTTTCTTGTGGGCCGTTGCTCTTCTAGCCCGCCCGTCCAAGACTCATTGAGAATTCTGCAAGATGTGAGACGAGCGCACCTCTCTCCCCTGTCTTGGGCCTGTCTCCCTTCCCTCTCAGGGAAAAGTCTTTGAGCGTTGCGCCGTCGCCCGCCACAAATCCCCCTTAATAATCTATCGCCTGTAACCCTTGCTGCGAGAAAATTATAGCGATTTTTTAATCTGTGAAATTTTAACGCGGAACACCCTAGTGAGGGCCCAAATATGAAAAGGAATGTTACAAACTATTACAGTAACACTCAGAATGTGAACATAATGCCTCAAAATACTTGCGAGAGGTAGTTGTGTCAGAGAAGCAATATCCTTACTAACTGCCCGACAGTCACTCGATCGCCACTTAGTGGTCTGCTGCAATCTCGATCAAAAATTAAAGATCGCATCAGTCATTTGTGGTATTCTAAGCGACAGGCTTAGTGCGGGCACTCACAAGCGCACCGGCGTGAAGAACCAGCGCCGTCAAACATCGAAGGTCGCCTCCCGCCCACAACTTTAACAGTTGCTGGCTGTGGAAAGTCCGAGCTTCCCTGTCAAAGCTCTTGCCTGAGCATGAAAGGTACGGGATGCAAGCGCCCGCCGTCGCTCGCTCAGCGCGGAGCAGTTCGTATAGCAAAATATCCAGCGGGTACACACAAGATGAGTATCGTCACCAAATCAATCGTCAACGCAGACGCCGAAGCTCGCTACTTGAGCCCAGGTGAATTAGATCGGATCAAGAGCTTCGTCACCTCTGGTGAACGCCGCGTCCGCATCGCCCAAATTTTGAGCGAATCCCGCGAACGCATCGTCAAGCAAGCAGGCGACCAACTTTTCCAAAAGCGCCCTGATGTTGTTTCTCCCGGCGGCAACGCTTACGGCGAAGAAATGACCGCAACTTGCTTGCGCGACTTGGATTACTACCTGCGTTTGATCACCTACGGAATCGTAGCTGGCGACATTACTCCGATCGAAGAAATCGGTATTGTCGGCGTCCGCGAAATGTACAAATCTCTCGGCACCCCGATTGAAGGCGTCGCCGAAGGCGTTCGCGCTATGAAAAATGCAGCGAGTTCGCTGCTGTCTGGAGAAGATGCTTCCGAAGCTTCCTCTTATTTCGACTACGTTATCGGTGCGATGCAGTAAGGAATTTCGATTTTAGATTGTCGATTTTAGATTGAAGAATTGGGCGTTACTGGTAACAAGCTAAAAGCTTTTGCAAATAACCAGCCTCTTAAAAATCTCAAATCCCAAATCCCAAATCCCAAATTCTAGCTCCAAAATTGGACTGACTCAGCCACTTTCAAGGAAACAAGACAACCATGCAAGACGCAATTACCGCCGTTATCAATTCCTCTGACGTTCAAGGTAAGTACCTCGACATCAGCGCTCTAGACAAGCTCAAGAACTACTTTGCTTCTGGTGAACTGCGCGTCCGCGCCGCTACCGCCATCAGCGCCAATGCAGCTACAATCGTCAAAGAAGCAGTTGCTAAGTCTCTGTTGTACTCTGACGTAACTCGTCCCGGTGGCAATATGTACACCACTCGTCGCTATGCAGCTTGCATCCGCGACTTGGACTACTACCTCCGCTACGCCACCTACGCCATGCTAGCTGGCGACCCTTCCATCCTCGACGAGCGCGTGCTCAACGGTTTGAAAGAAACCTACAACTCCTTGGGCGTGCCCATCGGTTCTACCGTACAAGCAATCCAAGCAATGAAAGAAGTCACCGCTGGTTTGGTCGGTTCTGACGCTGGTAAAGAAATGGGCGTCTATTTCGACTACATCTGCTCTGGCTTGAGCTAAGACTCAGGAAGAAGTAAGAAGGAAGAAGGAAGAAGGAAGAAGAAATAACATTTATTTCTTGCCTCTTTTAACTTTAGACTTGTTACCTTTGGCTTTGAAAAGAGGTCAGGGAAGTTGAGAGTGATTGCTAGACCGTCAAAGGCTTGTCGAGAAAGCCCGACGAGTTTTAACGAGCTAGTTTTGACTCGTAACTCCCTGCCTTCAATCTTTAAAAAATCCATCTAATAATCTGTAAACCTACTCAGGAGTTCGTTTCCCATGAGAATGTTTAAGGTGACTGCTTGCGTCCCAAGTCAAACCCGCATCCGCACTCAGCGCGAATTGCAAAATACCTATTTTACTAAGCTGGTTCCCTACGATAACTGGTTCCGGGAACAGCAAAGAATTATGAAAATGGGCGGCAGAATTATTAAAGTGCAACTGGCTACCGGTAAGCCCGGAGCTAATACAGGTCTACTTTAAGATCCGAAGCTGGATTAGTAGAGGGGTAAGAGGTCGATGGCGACCTCTTTTTTTGTAACTGCTCACCGGAACAGAGTTGCGGTATTGCAAATGATGGCGTTTGGCAAGTATTCACGCTCAATATGATGGCTCTCTTTCAGATGAGTCAACTTACTCTCCTAGCAATAAATTAAAGAACACATTTCGGTTAGTTGCCCAGGATAAATATCAACAGCATCCTTGGCGGGAGCATTCTCAGAATTGGAAAACTACGCTCAATAGCTTAAGGTTGATAATAGGGCGCTATATTTTTTATTGTTTAATCAAACCTTGGCTAGAGGTGTTTGAGATTCCTGGATTGTGACGAGGATTGTGCAAATTAATCTACGATCTGAATGATTTTCGTACTCTTTTTCGTGATGGATTAGTTACGGATTTGGTTGTTGCTTAACTTTATACTACCCCCTAAGTGACAAAAGAGGGATTAGACATCTCCAACCATTCTTGTGGGGAGTAGGGGTTAGGCATCCTGCCGACCCAAGACGAACTGTTCTGGAAATGTCGAATAACTAATAATTCACCAAAAAACTAAAGCCCTTTTCCGTTGTTGCGGGAAAAGAGCTTTAGTTTATTATTAACCTGGCACTGAGCTATTTTACCGGGCAGTGACCCGCCGAGTATCTTCGCCATAGCAACGTTTAACAACCGAGTTCGGGATGGATCGGAGTGGTTCCATTACATCATAAGCACCAGGAAAGCTTTGAAAACTTTTAATCCTGTGTCTGCGTTCTGCTTAATTTTAAGCTTGATGCACTGCATCTCTTTCGCTCGACTTAATTACCTTATCAAGTTTTCCCCACTCTGTCAACCCCTTTGCCAAAAGTTTTTTAAAGGTAGCCCGAAACCGCTGGAATTATCGGGGTTTTAGGCCGGGTTTGCGAGTGTGGCCGATCGACCTTTAACTTACAAGTCCAAAAAAGCCGCCTCGGTTCCCTGTTCTCTGCGAATCTTCCCGTCCTTCACAAACCACGCCACGACCTGCTTAACTGTTAATTGTTCGATCGGGCTCTGGGCTTCTGTCGCAATTTGCCTCAAAGGCCGCAAAGACGCAATTACCAAATTCGTAAAAAAGTTTTCAAAACTAGCATCAAGTTCGATCGACCCTTTAATACTCTCATCATTTTTAATCCAATCCATCACCTGCCCATTTGTCACCTCAGCCACCGGCAAACCAGTCTCCCCAGAAATTTGCTTCAGCACCCTCAAAGCATAAATTGCCACCCGCGCCGAAAACTTTTCCTTCGACGACAGCAGCGCCATATCAACTTCCGCACACTCTTCCGGCTTTAAAAAATCTGCTAGCGGTTCCATAGTTATTAGTTACTTGTTATTTGTTATTTGTTATTGGTAATCGGTAAAAACATCTATCCGTGTATCCGTGTCAAAAGCCGTATCGTGCTGTTGGTAATCGGTAAAAGCAAAAAACACCCATCCATGTATCCGTGTCAAAATCCGTGTAGTGCTGTCGGTAATTGGTAATTAGTAAAAACACCCATCCGTGTATCCGTGTCAAAATCCGTGTAGTGCCTTCCCTCATCCTTCTTCCTTCTTCCTTCTTCCTTCTTCCTTCTTCCTTCTTCCTTCTTCCTTCCTTCTTGCAATCAAATAACCGCAGCGGTGTTCCCCATTAATAATCCAGTGAGTCCGCTCCACTATACAATCCGGCAAAACCGCTGCAAACATTTCCAACTCATTGCCACACACACTCGGAAAAGTTTCAGCAACATTAGAAATCGCGCAGTTGTGTTCCATCAACACAAATCGATCGCCCAAACCAGCGCGATCGCACATCCCCACCTCTACAGATTCTACAGGATAACACTCAGCCATATAACCTTCAGCCCTGCGGAGTTCCACCAACTTAGTCACCCGTTCTTGCAGCGAACCCGTACCCACTAAACGCCGGTAGTCCGTAGCCTTGCGCTGCCACTGTTTTCGCAGGATAGTAATTACTTGCTCGCGGCCGACGGTTTCCGCCAAAGTATCCAAGAAAGAGACTGCAAAATCACCGTAACGATTGGGGAATCGATCGCGCCCCAGACTGGTAAGCTCATAAATGTGCTGCGGCCGCCCCATCCCAGCCTGAACCGACTGATACTGAATCAGCCCCTCAGCTTCCAAATCCTTCAAGTGACGGCGAATTGCCTGCGGGCTGATATCCAAAGACTCCGCCAACTCAAGAGCCGTCCCCTGCCCCCCCTTGAGCAAATATTCCAGGATGTCTTGTTTCGTGGAAGTCTGCTGAGTAGTCTCCATCATCTTCACAAAAAATTATTAATTTGACTTTGACAATATCACTATTGTTAATGTAGCTTAAAATATAGTAAAGCAACAAAAGTGTTGTTTAACTTCCCAGAGCAGTCCAGCAGAACTCGCTCAAGCCCAGACAGGCATTGCCCCGTCTGCCATCCAGAGAGCATTATCTAGAACACTGAACACGCAAAATAATGAGTTCTACCACAGTCAAAACCTTAGTCAACCAGCCCTACAAATACGGTTTCGTCACCGACATCGAGTCAGACACCATCCCCCGCGGCTTGAGCGAAGATGTAGTCCGCCTGATTTCCGCCAAGAAAAACGAACCGGAATTCATGCTGCAATTCCGCCTCAAAGCATATCGGCAGTGGTTGAAAATGACCGAGCCCACTTGGCCCCACGTCAACTATCCCGCGATCGACTACCAACAAATTATCTACTATTCCGCGCCCAAACAAAAGCCCAAAAAGCTCAACAGTTTGGACGAAGTTGATCCGACACTGCTAGAAACCTTCGAGAAACTCGGTATTCCCCTATCCGAACAAAGGCGGCTCGGAAATGTTGCCGTCGATGCCGTTTTCGACAGCGTTTCAATTGCCACAACATTTAGAGAAAAGTTAGCCAAAGATGGTGTTATTTTCTGTTCCATCTCAGAAGCCGTCAAAGATTATCCCGAACTAATAGAAAAATATCTTGGCAGCGTCGTACCAGTCGGCGATAACTTTTTCGCAGCCCTCAACTCCGCCGTATTCAGCGACGGTTCCTTTGTTTACATTCCCAAAGGCGTCAAATGCCCAATGGAATTGTCAACATATTTCCGCATCAACAACGGAGATTCCGGCCAGTTCGAGCGCACCCTAATTGTTGCAGAAGAAAACAGCTCAGTTTCTTACCTGGAAGGCTGCACCGCCCCCATGTTTGACACCAACCAACTGCACGCCGCCGTAGTGGAATTGGTAACAATGGACAATGCCGATATCAAATACTCCACAGTACAAAACTGGTACGCCGGCGACGCCAACGGCAAAGGGGGCATTTACAACTTCGTGACGAAACGGGGTTTGTGTCAGGGAGTTAATTCTAAAATTTCTTGGACACAAGTAGAAACCGGTTCCGCGATTACTTGGAAATATCCCAGTTGCGTGTTAGTCGGCGACAACTCAGTGGGCGAATTCTACTCGGTAGCGCTGACAAATAACCAACAGCAAGCTGACACCGGAACCAAAATGATCCACGTTGGAAAAAATACTCGCAGCACGATTATTTCTAAGGGAATTTCGGCGGGAAATTCATCCAACAGCTATCGCGGTTTGGTGAAAATGGGGCCTAATGCTAAAGGCTCTCGCAATTACTCTCAGTGCGATTCCATGCTGATTGGCGACAACGCTCAAGCGAATACTTTCCCTTATATTCAAGTGCAGAACCACACTGCTAAAGTCGAACACGAAGCTTCTACTTCTAAAATTGGAGAAGAGCAATTGTTTTTCTTCGCACAGCGGGGAATTTCCGCAGAAAATGCTATTTCCATGATGATTAGCGGTTTCTGTAAAGATGTTTTCAATCAGTTACCGATGGAATTTGCGGCGGAAGCTGATAAGCTGTTGAGTCTGAAGCTGGAAGGAAGTGTCGGATAATTTTCGCCGGCAAGAAACCCTTCCAGGCTGAGTCCATTGGTGACAACTTAAGCCCACCGTCCGCCAGGGAATGAATTCCACGGGGCTTATAGCTAAAGTTCTCTAAACAGGACTAATGAGTTTAAAAATTTTCTTCTCAGTCCTCCTAGCGAGGACTTTAGCTTTGAGACAGGGAATTCATTCCCTGGCGGACTATCGGTTTAACGTTAAATTGTCACCAATGCGTACAGCCTAGGAACGAGAAGAAAAAACAGTAAAGTGCATTGAGGAAAAGGAAAAAAATAGATGATTGTTGAAAATAGTCAAGTGGTGCTATCGGTCCGCGATTTAACTGCGAATGTGGAAGATACCCAAATCCTTAAGGGTTTGAATCTGGAAATTAAATCGGGTGAAATTCACGCGATTATGGGTCCGAACGGTTCTGGTAAAAGCACTTTATCCAAGATATTAGCCGGCCATCCTGCTTATACGGTAACGGGCGGAGAAGTTACTTTTTTGGGTCAAAATTTGCTGGAATTACCGCCAGAAGAACGTTCTTTGGCTGGCGTGTTCCTAGCGTTCCAATATCCGTTAGAAATTCCCGGCGTTAGCAATCTGGATTTCTTGCGCGTGGCTTACAATTCTCACCGCAAACATCGCGGCTTGGAAGAATTGGATGCTTTTGATTTCCAAGATTTAATCGAGGACAAGCTGGATATTGTCAAGATGAATGATTCTTTTTTAGGCCGCAGCGTAAATGAGGGTTTTTCGGGTGGCGAGAAAAAGCGAAATGAAATTTTGCAAATGGCGTTGTTGGAACCGAAGTTAGCTATTTTGGACGAGACTGATTCGGGTTTGGATATCGATGCTCTCAAGATTGTCGCCGGCGGTGTGAATCAGTTGTCAACGGCTGAAAATTCGATGTTGGTGATTACTCACTATCAGCGGTTGCTGAATTACATTATTCCTGATTTTATTCACGTCATGGAAGCCGGTAGAATTATCTTGACTGGCCCGAAAGAGTTGGCGCTGGAATTGGAAGAGCGCGGTTATGACTGGGTTGTGGAAGAGGAAGCAGCAGGAGTAGGCGCGCGATGATGAATACGCAAGTTGCTAGTAGGGAAATGTTTTTGGCTGATGTGGTGAATCAGTGCAGCAAGTTGGAGGCTGTTAATAGCAAAAGTGCGGCTTATGGGTTGCAGGATTTGCGGGCGGCGGCGACTGAATACGTGCTTTCTTCGAGTTTTCCGACGGTGAGGGATGAAGAATGGCGCTTTACTGATTTGTCGCCGATGTTGCAAATTCCTTTTCATATACCCCAGAGCAATCAGTCAAAAGTTAAGTTGGCTGATATCATTATGCCAGTCAAAAATCGGGATGATTTACCATTAAGATTGGTATTTGTCAACGGTTTTTATGCACCGGATTTGTCAACGGTAGAGTCGTCGGTTTTTCCGAATTTGCCGTTAGCGGAGCCCTCGAAGAGGATCGACTTTTACGCAGGTAATCTATCTAATGTGCCCGAAAAATATCAAGGGCGCATCACCGATGTTTTGAGCAAGCACAGACAGCAAACAGAGGTGTTTACGGCGCTGAATACTGCGGGTTTGGCGGATTCTGCGGTGGTGTTCGTGCCGGCCAATATGTCGATCGACCTTCCGATTCACTTGCTGTTCCTGACAGCACCAGGTGCATCTCCCACGATGTCCCAGCCGCACTGCTTGGTCATAGCTGAGCCTGGAAGCAATGTCACGCTGGTTGAGGATTACGCAACTATCGGTAATGTCGCTGCATTTACGAATGCTGTAACGGATGTTATTGTCGGCGAAAACGCCACTGTGAATCACGTTCGGCTGCAGCGGGAAGGTGGGGAAGTTGTTCATATCGGCAAAAGTGCGATCGAGCAATCTCGTAATAGCCGTTACACTTGCCATGCTATCAGCTTGGGAGGCAAAATATCGCGGCACAATTTAGAAGTATTTCAGCGCGGCGAAGCCACTGAAACAACTTTAAACGGCTTAAGCGTAGCCTTTGGGGAACAGTTGGCGGACACTCACAGTTTAATCGATTTTAATCACCCTCACGGTACAAGTCGCCAATTGCACAAGTGCATTGTCGGCAACAAAGCTCGCGCTGTATTTAACGGCAAAGTTTTCGTTCGCAAAGCCGCACAATTGACAGATGCCGGACAGTTGAGCCGGAATTTGTTGCTGTCGCCGAGGGCCCGTGTAGATACCAAACCGCAGTTAGAAATTGTCGCCGACAACGTTAAATGTTCCCACGGTGCAACTGTCAGCCAGTTAGAAGATGATGAGCTTTTCTACTTGCAAAGTCGCGGTTTGGATTTAGAAAGAAGTCGCTATTTACTAATCGATGCTTTTGCAGCAGAAATTCTCAATCAGTTGCCAATTATTGGCGTGGCGAAAATGCTTTCTACCTGTGTGGCTATCCAAGGATAACTCATAAAGATGAGGACACAGAGGACACAGCAGTGCTGTGTCCCTACAACATCTTGCACCATTTTTAACAGCCTGTAGGGGCGGGTTTCACGAATAATAATTGCTTAAAACCAACAATCTCGTAAACCCGCCCCCACCCAACGACAAATCATTAACTTCAAAAATTATGACACTTATTCAAGAAAAAACACTTGCATCAAAAGTTCGCGGCGACTTCCCTATTTTGAATGAAAAAGTAAATGGCAAACCGCTAGTTTATTTAGACAATGCAGCTACTTCTCAAAAACCCCTAGCTGTGCTCAACGCTTGGCGTGATTACTACGGACAATACAATGCAAACGTCCACCGCGGCGCTCACACTCTCAGCGCCAAAGCGACAGATGCTTACGAAGGTGCTAGAGACAAAGTTGCTGCGTTTGTAAATGCGGCGTCGCGACAAGAAATTGTTTACACTCGCAACGCCACCGAAGCGATTAATTTGGTTGCTTATTCTTGGGGTTTGAGCAATCTGCAAGCCGGAGATGAAATTATCCTGTCGGTAATGGAACACCACAGCAATCTCGTTCCCTGGCAAATGATTGCTCAAAGAACCGGTGCGGTGCTGAAGTTTGTCGAGTTAACGGAAACTAACGAGTTTGATTTGGAACAGTTTAAAACGCTGATTTCCCATAAAACTAAATTGGTGTCAACCGTTCACGTTTCTAATACTTTGGGCTGCATCAGTCCCGTCAAAGAAATCTGCAAAATTGCCCACAGTTTCGGCGCAAGAGTTTTAATTGATGCTTGCCAAAGCGTGCCTCACATGATAGTAGACGTGCAAGCAATAGATTGCGATTGGCTGGTTGCTTCCGGTCACAAAATGTGCGCTCCGACTGGCATCGGTTTTCTATACGGTAAACTGGACTTGCTGAGAGAAATGCCTCCGTTTTTCGGCGGCGGCGAGATGATTGCTGACGTGTTTCTCGATTATTCCACCTATGCCGATTTGCCGCACAAATTTGAGGCGGGGACGCCTGCAATCGGAGAGGCGATCGCCCTTGGTGCAGCAATCGATTATCTTAGTAACATTGGCATGGATAAGATTCACGCTTGCGAAGCAGAATTGACTGCTTATATGTTCCAACAATTGCGGCAAATTCCCGAAATCAAAATTTACGGGCCACAGCCAGACAGCAACGGCGAAGGTAGGGCTGCATTAGCAGCATTTACTGCGGGAGAAATTCACCCTCAAGACTTGTCTACGTTGTTAGATCAGGAGGGAGTAGCGATTCGTTCCGGGCATCACTGCACGCAAGCTTTGCACCGCTATTTGAACGTTTCATCTACGGCGCGGGCGAGTTTGTATTTTTACAATACTCGCGAGGAGATTGATGTGTTTGTCAAAGCGTTGAAAGAGACGATCGACTTTTTTGGTGGGATTATGGGGTAAGTTTGTGGGGTGGGTATTTGCCCACCTTGTTAGAACATTGTTGGCTTTTGCCGAGCGCAATATTTCGTGAAAATAGTTGAGTATTATAGTTTAATAATACCACCACTAAAAAACATGAATCAATATCCTATTATCCTCATGCCGGACCCTGTTATTCAAGCTATGGATGCAGTTCCATTCACATGGAAATTTAGTGAACCAAAACCTTTACCTCCTAGTTATAAGCCTCAACCAATTGATGTACTTTTGTTTTTTTATAAATCTCTTCCATTAATTATTCCTTTTGCAACTATCGGTCTGATTGCCAGTAGAAATATTATCATTAGTTTCTATATTTCTGTAGGTGGAATTTTGGTTACTGCCTTGAACTTCTGGCAACAACAAATGTATTACTTACGAACACTTAATCAATACAAGCAACAAATGCGCGATTATAAAGATTTGTTAGCAGAATGGCAAAAGTGTGAGATTCAGCATAAACGGCAGATAGCAGAATCCCAAAAACCTGAAAAAATAAAACAGTATCGCTATCAGATAATTAAAGACATTATCATAAAAACCGTCCCTCCTGATGGTAGAATTGTCAGTACAAAGTCTCAGTGGCTTGAAAGTAAGTTTTATAAGAACTTACAGCAATTATTTCAAGAGAAAATTTATAACAATTTAATTATCCAAAAATCCCAGTCCTATCAACCTTACTGTATAGAAATTTCTTATTTTGATAAGTTAACAAATTTACGTATTGATCTGGGGGGGTGACAAAGAGGTCTACGAGATAGACTGTATAAGAGTTGCTGCCCGCATACCTTGTTGATAAAAGC